>SKJO01000301.1 GCA_007121975.1 Nitriliruptoraceae bacterium
CCGACGTGCGGGTGCTCTACCTCGAGGCCGACGACGAGGCGCTGGTCCGCCGGTTCGAGGAGACCCGCCGCCGGCATCCGTCGGCGGAGGGCGCCGGCGTGCTGGTGGGCATCCGCCGCGAGCGCGAGAAGCTCAGCGAGCTGCGCGGCATGGCCGACCTGATCATCGACACCAGCGACCTCAACGTCCACGAGTTGCGCGACCGGGTCGTGCAGATCTTCGACGATTCCTCCACCGCCCCCCTGCACATCGAGGTGGTGTCGTTCGGCTTCAAGCGCGGCAGCCCACGTGACGCGGACCTGCTGCTCGACGTGCGGTTCCTGCCCAACCCCCACTGGGTCGAGACGCTGCGTGCCCACAACGGCCGGGACGCGCCGGTCCGCGACTACGTCTTCGGGCAGCCGGCGACCGGACCGTTCCTCGAGGCGCTGCACGGACTGCTCGACGTGCTCGTGCCCGGTTACGTGCGGGAAGGCAAGCGCTACCTGACGATCGCGATCGGCTGTACCGGCGGCAAGCACCGGTCGGTGGCGATCAGCGACGCCATCGGCGACTACCTGGCCCGGACCACGCAGCTGCCGGTCACGGTCCAGCACCGTGACCTGGGGGAGGAGTGAGCGTGGGGCCCCCGGATGCCCGGCTGCGGCGCGCGGTGGCGATCGGCGGCGGCCACGGCCTGGCCCGCAGCCTGCAGGCGCTGACCCGGATCGCCGACGACGTCACGGCGGTGGTCACCGTCGCGGATGACGGCGGCTCCTCGGGACGGTTGCGGCGCGATCTGGGGGTGCTGCCGCCCGGCGACCTGCGGATGGCGCTGGCGGCCATGGCGCAGCGCCACGACCTCGCCGAGGTGATGCAGTACCGCTTCGGTGAGGGCGAGCTGGCCGGCCACAGCCTGGGCAACCTGGTGCTGGTCGCCCTGCAGGACCTCGCCGGCGGGGAC
This sequence comes from Nitriliruptoraceae bacterium, assembly GCA_007121975.1. Lineage (GTDB taxonomy): Bacteria > Actinomycetota > Nitriliruptoria > Nitriliruptorales > Nitriliruptoraceae > SKJO01. Next base: position 944 of record SKJO01000301.1, read on the forward strand.
CTGCTGGCCGCGCTGCAGCGACTGGCGGTGTGGCTGGAGGTCCCGGGCCGGGTCGTGCCCTGCAGCCCGGTGCCGATCGTGCTGCACGCCGACACGCGCGCCGGGCACGTCGAGGGACAGGCGACGCTGACCGCGACGAGGCGCATCGAGCGGGTCTGGCTCGACCCGGCCGCCCCGGCCGCCTGCCCGGCGGCGCTCGAGGCGCTGGCGGTCGCCGACGTGATCGTGCTCGGGCCCGGTTCGCTGTTCACCAGCCTGCTGCCCAACCTGCTCGTGCCCGAGATCGGGGCCGCGGTGGCGGCCAGTGGTGCGCCGGTCGTGCTGATCACCAACCTGCGTGAGCAGCCCGGGGAGACCGAGGGGCTGGACCTCGGCGACCACCTCGACGTCCTCGTGCAGCACGTACCGGGTCTGCGCTTCGACGCCGTGGTGGCCCACCAGGGTCCCTCGCCGCGGCAGGTCGCTGCGCCGCTGCACCTCGATGCGGGCGCGTTGGTGGGCCGCGTGGGCCGGGTGGTGGCCGCCGACCTGCTCGACGGCGACGACGCCCACGACCCCGCACGGCTGGCGGTGGCGCTGCGGCAGGCGATCGGCGGTCCGTGAGCACCCCGACGCGGGAGCGCAGGTTCACCGAGGAGGTGCGCCAGGAGCTCGCGCGGCTGCCGGTCGGCACCGACGACGAGGTGCAGGCGGAGCTGGCCACCCTGTTCCGGCTCGTCGGCAGCCTGACGGTGGTCGGAGGAGCGCCGGCCGATGGCGAGCGCATCGGGCTCGGTCTGGCCACCGGCTCGGGCGCGGTCGCCCGGCGTGCCTATGCGCTGCTGACCCACGGGTTCGGGGTGCGGCCCGAGCTGCTGGTGCGCGAGCCGGGTGGGATGCAGCACCGCGCCCGGTACGGGGTGCGCCTGACGGTCGGGGCCGGGCCGGTGGCCCGCACGCTCGCGCTGGTCGACGCCGAGGGTCGTCCCGTTGACGGGCTCCCGCCGGGTCTGGTGGGCGTGGCGGCCGTGGCCTGCGCGCGGGGCGCACTGCTGGGCGCCGGTTCGGTGTCGGGGCCTGGTCGTGCTCCCCACCTCGAGGTGGCGGCGCGCACGCGGCTGACCGGTGAGGGGCTGGCCGCGGTCCTGCAGACACTGGTGGGGGAGCAGCCCGCGGTGATCGGCGACGAGCAGGTGCGGGTGGTGCTCAAGTCGGGCGCCGCCATCGCGGACCTGCTCGCCGCGCTCGGCGCCACCCGTGCCTTCCTCGCCTACGACGACGGCCGTCTGCGCCGGCAGCTGCGCAGCGATGCCAACCGGCTGGCCAACGCCGACGCCGCCAACCTGCGGCGCAGCATCGAGGCCGGTGCCGCCCAGGTCCGGGCGGTCGAGTCGGCCATCGCCCGGGTCGGCTGGGACACACTCGACGAGGACCTGCGCGCGACCGCGCTGGTCCGGCTGGCCAACCCGGCAGCCAGCCTCGCGGAGCTGGGCAGCCTGCTCGATCCGCCGGTTGGCAAGTCGGCGGTACACCGCCGGCTGCGCCGACTCGAGACGCTCGGTCGCGAGGAGCATGACCAGGCCGGTGCCCCCGCCGCCGCTCGTGGGTCCTCCCGCCGCGAGGACCGGGGGTGATCAGCGTGCCGGACCTGTCCGACTGCCCGGTGATTCCACCGCATCCCGCTGCTAGGGTCGTCGTCGAGCGGACGCCGCGCAGCGTCCCGGCCCGAACGGCCAGCCGGGGTCAGGTCCTGCCACCCAGCCACGCCCCCGGTTCCGGCGCGAGCAGCGTCCGCAGCGGCGAGGCGGTCCGGCGACCGCACGCCGGTCCGTTCGCCGCACCGCCCGACCTATCCGATCCGACGAGGAGCACACCGCATGACCCTGCGCGTCGCCATCAACGGCTTCGGCCGTATCGGCCGCAACCTGCTTCGTTCCGCCAACAAGTACGGCACCGACCTCGAGTTCGTCGCCCTCAACGACCTCACCGACGTCGGTGCGCTGGCCATGCTGCTCAAGTACGACAGCGTGCACGGCC
>SKJO01000129.1 GCA_007121975.1 Nitriliruptoraceae bacterium
CTGGTGGCGCAGCACCGGTGACGGTGACACGTACAACTCCCCGTCGATGAGCTCGTGACGGAGGCGCTCATCGGGCGCGAGCCGCGCCAGGTCCTCGTAGACCAGACCCGTGGCGACCGGGACCGACATCTGCCACCTCCCCTCCGCTGACGGGGACCCTACGACCCGCAAGCCTACGCCCGCCCCGCGGAGAGGGCCAGGCTGTGGACGACCCACGCGGCGGACCCGGCCCGATGACGCGGCGCTCCCGGGCGTCAGTCCCCCGCGCCGGCCAGCGGCAGGTCGAACCACACGCAGGTGCGGCCCGGCCGCGACTCGACCCCGGTCCGCCCCCCGTGCCGCTCGACGATCTCGCGGCTGATCGCGAGCCCGAGCCCGGTCCCACCCCGGCTGCGGGGATCGGCCGCGTCGCCCTGCACGAACCTCTCGAAGATGTGCGCCTGCAGCTCGGTGGGAACCCCCGGCCCGCGGTCGACCACCTCGACGCGGATCCGGCTGCTGGTGTCGAGGTCGGGACGCAGCCGAACCTCGACGTCGCTGTCGCGGGGCGCGAACTTCGCCGCGTTCGACAGGTAGTTCGCCAGCACCTGCGCGAGCCTGGCGTGGTCCACGGTGACCAGCACCTCGTCGACCGGCGCCCGGAGCACGAGACGCACGCCGTGCATGGCGGCGTAGGGCTCGTTGTCGGCGACGGCTTCGGCCAGCAGCGGAGTCAGCGGTTGGGTGACCCGATCGAAGGGCTGGCGGTCGGTCAACAGCCGTTCGAGGTCCAGCAGGTCGTCGATGAGCAGCCGCAACCGACGGGTGTTGCGCTGGGCCACCTCCACCAACGTTGCTGCCGGCTCGGACAGCTCACCGACGACGCCGGCGGCCAGCGTTTCGAGCGCGCCACCGATCGAGGTCAGCGGGGTGCGCAGCTCGTGGCTGACGTTGGAGATGAACTCCTCCTTGGCGACCTCGGCCTGCCGGGCCTCGGTGACATCCGTGGTCGTGCCGCTGATGCGCACCGGGTGGCCCTGCTCGTCGTAGTCGATCAGACCGCGCACCACCATGGGGACCCGGTGGCCGTCGCGGTGCAGCCCGCCCGAGGGCAGCACGTAGGTGCGGGCACCCGAGGCCATCACGGCCTCGAACCCCGCTGCGTGGCGCGCGAGGTCGTCGGGGTGGGTCAGCTGCCGCCAGGTATCGGGGCCAGCGGGCAGCTCACCGGGCGCGTAGCCGCACAGCTCCCACCACCGGTCCGAGTAGAACGAGGACCCGGTGACCAGATCCAGATCCCACCAGCCGTCGTTGGTCGCGGCGAGCACGCGCTGGAGCAGTTCCTGGTTGTCCCGGAGCGCCTGCTCGACCTGCCGCAGCTCGGTGATGTCCTGGATCGTGCCGAACAACCGCGTCGGTGGATCGCCGGCATCGGCGGCGATGCGGATGAGCTGCCGGACGTTGCGGACCTGCCCGTCGGGTCGGCACACCCGGTAGTCGACCATCTGGCGCCCCTCGCTGAGCGTGCGCAGCGCCGCAGCGCTGACCGACTCCCGGTCATCGGGGTGGATCAGCGCCCGGAAGGAATCCCGGGTCGGGGAGAAGCTGTCGGCGTCGACACCGACGAGTTCGTAGACCAGCGGGGACCAGGTCAGCTTGCCGGTGAGGACATCACCCTCCCAGTGCGCGAGCCGGGCCAGGCGCTGGGACTCCTCGAGCAGCTGTTGGGCTCGGGTCAGCTCCGCGCGCTGGTGCTGGTGAGCGACCCGCTCGGTGATGTCCTCGAGGGTGCCGTAGGCCCGCACGACGACACCGTCGCGCTGCACGGCCCGTCCGACGGTGCGGATCAGCCGCTCGCCGCCCTCGGGCAGGAGGTAGGGCAGCTCGAGGTCGTAGCCCTCGCCGGTCGCGGCCAACCGCCCGAAGGCGGCCGCGATCCGCTCACGGGCTCCGGGCGGGTAGCGCGCCAGCCCCATCGCCACCGATTCCTCGACCTGCGACGGGTCGGTGCCGTGCAACTCGTGGGTCGTCGCCGACCAGACCGCCCGGCCGGTGCCGGGGTCCAGCTCCCAGGTGCCCACCCGTGCCTGCTGCTCGAGCAGCTGGCGGGCGGCACGGTCCCGCTGCGCCTCGGTGACGTCCTGGCCGACGAGGTAACCCAGCGACCCACCCGGATGCGGGGCCGCCCGGCAGCGCACCCAGCGGTGGCCGTCGTCGCGGTGCCCGAGCCGCAGCTCGAGATCGTGGACCGGCCGTCCCGCGGCGAGTTCGAGGAGCAGCTGCTGCGCCGCCTCGCGGTCATCGCGGTGGACGAGATCGCTGAGCGCTCGAGCCTCGAGCTGTTCGACGGACCACCCCAGGCTCCGGGACCAGGCCGGGCCGAGCTCGTGCAGCGTCCCCTCGGGACCGAGCACCGCCCACAGCTCGTCCGACAGCTGCACGAACGCATCGCGGTCGGGCTCTTGACTCACCGTTTCCGCCCCCTTCTTGGCCCTCCAACACGGAACCTGTGGCACTCGGCCCGACCACGATCAGCGGCCGCAGCCGCGAGGCACGACCGCGCTTGGTACGCCGTGCCGCCGGACATCGAGGTGGCGGCACGATACAGCGCTCATGCGTCCGGGGTCGGAGGTCGACCGCCGCTGCGGCCCCGCACCCCCCGAGAGCTACGCGCCTGCCGACGCAGGTCGTCCAATCGGTCGGCGACCGGGGCCTCGTGGCCGTGCCGGGACGGCTCGTAGAGCACCGTGCCGACCAGCTCGTCCGGCAGGTGGGACTGCTCGGGCACGAACCCCGCCGCCCGGTCGTGGGGGTAGGCGTAGTCGACCCCGTGGCCGAGCGCCGACGCGCCGGCGTAGTGCCCGTCGCGCAGATGCACGGGGACGTCGAGGTTGCCCGCCGAGCGCACGGTGCGCAGCCCGTCGGCCAGCGCCCGGGCGACCGCGTTGGACTTGGGCGCGACCGCCA
>SKJO01000340.1 GCA_007121975.1 Nitriliruptoraceae bacterium
AGGATGCTCGGTCAGCCGCGAGCGCCGCCGGTGAACGCGAACGAGCGCAGCCGCAGCGACGGACAGGTCACCATCCCGGGCCCGAACTCGCCGTCGGCGTAGCGATCGTCGTCTCCGATGCCGAGCACCTGGCCCGGCGACAGGGCGTGCAGGAAGCTGTCGGTGAACCGGAGGTTGGCGATCGGCGCGACGATCCGGCCGTCCTCGATCAGGAACGTGCCGTTGCGGGTCAGCCCGGTGGACAGCAGGGTCTTGGGCTCGAGCACCCGCACGTAGTTGAACTGGGTGACGAGCAGGCCGCGCTCCACCTCGGCGAGAAGATCGTCGGCCGGGGTGTCCCCGCCGGGCAGGCGCAGGTTGGTCGGGAACGCGCCGAAGGCCTCGCCGCCGCTGATCGCGCCACCGGTGGAGACCGCTCCGGCGCGCTTGGCGGTCCGTCGGTCGTGGGCGAGCGCCCGGATCACCCCGTGGTCGACCAGCGTGGTGCGGGTGCGCGGCGTGCCTTCGGCGTCGAAGGGCAGGCCCACCGCCCGGGGGTCGTCGGGGTCGTCGAGCAACGTGATCGCCGGGTCGAGCTGCTGCGCGCCGAGCTCGGCGAACGACGCCCCCTCGAAGTGGGATTTGGCGTTGAAGCCGTAGAAGCCGAGGAAGGTCAGCACGGTCGCCACCGCCTCGGGGCCGAGCACCACCTCGAAGCTTCCGGGCTCGAGGTCGCGGGCATCCGCGGAGCGCCGGGCGAGGTCCGCGGCCCGCTTGCCGACCACCTCGGCGTCGAGGTCGGCGAGACGCACCGAGGTCTGGTGCCCGGACCCCGCCGAGGTCGGCGTCTGGTGGATGCCGTCGATGGTCGCGCGGCTGGTCGCACCCAGCGCCCGCTGTCCGGCGGTGGAGGCGAAGGCGGTCCAGTCCGCCTCGGTGTCGAGGTAGCCGGCGGCCTTGAGCTCACCGCCGCCGGTATCCACGAAGCGGCGGACCTGCTCGGCGCGCTGGCCGGGCTCGGCCCAGGCGGTTGCCTCGTCGAGGCGGCCGGTCCCACCGGGCTGCGACGGCGGGGTCGCGCCTGGCCATGCGGGATCGACCGGCTGGCGGGCCGCCGAGGCCAGCGTGCGGGCGACCAGGTCGTCGAGCGACTCCCGGTCGAGCCGGGTGGAGGTCGCGCCGGCGGTACGCCCGTCGACCGCGAGGGTCAGGTGCACCGCGCTGGTGTCCTCGCCCACGTGCTGGTGGATGAAGGACTCCGCGAACCGGGTCAGCCCATGGCGGGTGCGGCTGACCCGCACGTTGGCCTCCACCTCGGCGTCGGTGCCGCGGCCGTGGTGGTGGACGAGGTCGACCACGGCGTCGGCCAGCGTCTGGAGCGTCGAGGGGTCGGGGGCCATGACGGATCCTTGGCAGCAGGAAGGCGGTGGGGGTGGGGGCGGATCAGCCGCCGACGCCGATGCGCACGTTGCGGAAGCGGGCGGGAGAGGCCGGATGGCCGGTGTGCCCGACCTGCATCGGCTGGCCCTTGCCGCAGTTGGGCAGGCCCCAGGCCACCCACTCCTCGGGGCCGGCGAGCCGGTCAAGCGAGGCCCAGAACTGGGGCGTGATGCCGGTGTAGGTCGGGTTCTTGACCATCCGGGTGCGCTGTCCGTCGACGATCTCCCAGCCGATCTCGCAGCCGAACTGGAAGTTGAGTCGCTTGTCGTCGATCGACCACGAGCGGTTGGTGGCCATCAGCACCCCGTGCCGGGTCTCGCTGACGATCTGCTCGAGGCTGGAGTCGCCGGGCAGGATGCCGACGTTGGTCATGCGCACCATCGGCATGCGGTTGAAGCCGTCGCCGCGGACCATGCCGCCGGGCTCCAGACCCGCGCGGTGCGCCGAGTCGCGCCCGGACAGCACCCCCACCCAGGTGCCCTCGCGCACGATGTCCACACACTGGGCCGGGGTGCCCTCGTCGTCGTAGCCGAAGGTCGCCAGCGCCCCGGGGATGGTCGCGTCCGCGGTGATGTTCATCAGCTCCGAGCCGTAGCGCAGCCGGCCGAGCTGCGCGAGGTCGAGGAACGAGGTGCCGGCGAACGCGGCCTCCCAGCCCAGGATGCGGTCGAGCTCGATGGCATGGCCGACCGACTCGTGGATCTGCAGCGACAGCTGCGAGGACTCCAGGATCAGGTCGAGCTCGCCCGACGGGCAGGGATCGGCGGCCAGCAGCTGCACCGCCTCCTCGGCGGTGGCGGCGGCATGTGCGGGCAGGTCGAAGCGGCGCACCACCTCGTAGCCGCCGGTCTCGACGTGGCCGAAGGACTGCGGGTAGCTGCGGCGCTGGGTCTCGGCCTCGCCCACGGCCGTCGCCTCCATCCCGCAGCCGGACTCGACCAGGTGCTGGTGGATGCGGTGGCCCTGCGAGGAGACGAACCACTTGTCGGTGACCCAGAACACCAGGTGCGCGGTGGCCACCGCCACCCCCTCGACGTCGTGCATGATGCGGGTGGCATCCAGCACCACCGCGACCTTGTCATCGAGCGGGACACCGAAGGGATCCTCGGCATGGGGGGTCTCGTAGCGGTCCTCGACGGCTGGGACCTCGGCCAGCTCGATCCCGGCGCCGGGCACCAGCGCCGAGGCCTTGGCCGTGGCGGTCGCCTCCGCCCCGGCGCGGCCGGCGTCGTCGTCGGTCAACTCCGAGGTGGCGGCGAACCCCCACGAAGAACCGACCAGCGCGCGCACGCCCACCCCGGCATCCTCGGCGTTGACGACCGACTCGAGTTCGCCGTTCTGGGCGTTGAGCTGCTCGTGGCGGCGCATCACCACGCGCGCATCGGCGTAGGTGGCGCCCGCGGCCAGTGCCGATTCGATGGCGCGGGTGGCCAGGTCGAAGGCCGGGTCGGCGGCAGGTGGTGTCGGCACGGGACGCTCCGGGTCGCTGCGGGTCGTTGCGGGTCGCTGCGGGTCGTTGCGGG
>SKJO01000051.1 GCA_007121975.1 Nitriliruptoraceae bacterium
AGCATCGTGAAGCGACCCTCGTGGGGCTGCACCAGCGAGGTCGCCACCAGCCGGTCCAACGCGTCCTCGATGTCCTCGAGGTCCAAGCCGGGCAGTCCGGCAACGGCGTGGAGGTCCTCGGCGGAGGCCGGCGACTCGAATACCGCCAGCCGGGACAGCAGCCGCTGCTCGGTTCGGTGGAGCAGCCGAAGGTTGGCGTCGATCGCTGCCTGCAGCGTGCGGTGGCGTTCCGGGCCGCTGCGGCTGCCTCGATCGAGCAGGGCGACCGGGTCGCGCAGCCGGGCGGCGACGCGGTGGGCAGGCAGGGCGGCCAGCCGTCCGGCGGCCAACTCCAGGCACAGCGGGAGACCGTCGAGTGCGCGTGCGATGGCGGCCAGTTCGGTGGCAACGTCATGGTCGATCGGGGTGGTGAAGCCCGCTGCCCGGGCGCGGTCGATGAGCAGTCGCACCGACGGCGTGGCAAGGATGTCGTCGGTGCCGGCCGTGGGCAGCGGGACCGGCAGCCCTGCGAGCGCGACTCGGTGCTCGCCGCGCACCCGCAGGGGCTCGAGGCTGGTGGCCAGCACCCGGGGCCCTGCGGGGGTCTGCGCCAGCCGATCGACGATGGTGGCCACGGCCTCGAGCGCCACCTCGCAGCCGTCGAGCACGAGCAGTCCGTTGAGGTCGGTGAGTGCGCGGACGAGGTCGTCGAGCCGTGCGTCCACCGGTAGCCCGGGGACGATCGCCGCGCGGACGGCGGCGACCACGTGCTCGTGCGTGCGGCACGCGGACAACTCCGCCACCCCGACCGTCCCGGTCACGACGTCGGCGGCGACGTCGAGGGCGAGCGTGCTCTTGCCGACGCCCGTGGGGCCGGTGAGCGTGACCAGTGGACTGCTCGTCAGCGGGGTCCGAAGCTGTGCGCGCTCGGCGTCCCGGCCGACCATGGACATGGCGGGACGAGGTCGGGGAGCCGGCTGCTGGGCGCCGGCGATCACCTCACGGGGGGATGCCGTGGAGCGGTCGCGTTGCAGCAGGCGGGCGTGCAGCGCCCGCGCCTGCTCCCCGGGGGCCACGCCGAGCTCGTCGCGCAGCACGCAGCGCAGCTGCTCGTAGGCCCGCAGCGCCTCGGCGTCGCGGCCCAGGCGCTCGAGCGCCTCGATGAGCCGGCACCAGGTCTGCTCGCGCAACGGGTCCGTGTCCACCAGCCGCTGCAGCAGCACCGCGGCCTGCTGGTGGTCGCCGAGCTGGGCGGCCAGCTGGGCGCGCTCCTCCTCGAGGTCGGTGCGCTGCTCGAGCAGTGCGTCCCTGGCGACCTGGGTCCGCGGACCGAGTCGCTGCTCGATCAGTGGCCCGTCGGGCCACAGGCGCAGAGCCTGGTCGAGCAGCCGGCTTCGGGTGGTCGGCTCCTCGGCGTCCAGCGCCAGGCGGGCCGTGGCGGCGAAGCGTGCGGCGTCGATCGCGGCGGCCGGCAGGTCGAGCACGTAGCCGTCGGGACCACTCGCGACGTCCGCGCCGACCTCGCGCAGCAGCGCACGCAGCCGAGAGACGTAGGACTGGACCACATTGCGCGCCGTTCGCGGTGGGCGTTCCCACAGCTCGTCGATGAGGGCATCGACACGCAGCGGCGTTGCGTGGTGCAGGCCGAGGGCGGCCAACAGTTGGCGTGGCTTGGTCGCAGCGGGTGTGCGGTCATGGCCTTCGACGCGCAACTCGAGGCGGCCGAGCACCGTCAGGGTCACCGGGCCCGCGTCCGGCTCCGCGCCTGGGGGCGCCGGCAGTGCGAGCAGCGTCATGGACCGACCTCGGCGATCAGGCCGGGCGGGTCGGTCCCCCCACCGTCGGTCCCCACCAGCGGCGACTGCAGCAGGCGCAGCAGCGCGGACTGATCGGGGAAGGTGGTGGTGGTGTGGGTCGCCAGGTCGGTCACGACGCCGCGGAGATCGTCGTCGCTGCCAGCCTCGGCGGGCCGCCAGATGCGTACGAGGTAGCTGTCCATGTCCGGCAGCCTGCCAGCCCACCCTTCGGGTCGGCTTCGGGTGAGGTTCCGGGCGCGGCGATCCCGGTGGTCGGACGGATGCTCAGCGTGATTCGAGCAGCCCGGCGAGCGGGGTGGCGGCGACGCCGAGCTCGGCCATCCGGGTGGTGTAGACCCGGTAGCGGCGGCGCGCCTCGCCGTGCCGCCCATCGGAGGCCAGCGCGCGGATCAGCTCATGGTGGGCGCGCTCGTCGAAGGCGTCCTGCTCGAGGACCCGCAGCAGGTAGCGCACGGCCCGGTCCGCATCGTCGGCTCCGAGTGCCTCGTGGGCCAGGGAACGGGTCACCGACACGTAGGTGGCGCGGGCCTCCTCACGCAGCGGGATCGCCCACTCCTCGTAGGGGTCCTCCTCCAGCGCATCCCCGGTGTAGGCGGCCTCGGCCTGCTCGAGCAACTCGGCCGCACGGTCCGGGTCGGTGGTACGCAGCGCGAGCCCCTCGGCGGCGGTCGCCAGGAACGACTCGACGTCGACGCTGACCCGGCGCAGGTCCAGCCCGATGGTGTGCCGGTCGGCGACCAGGAACGCGTTGGCGTCGTGCCGCTTGTCCGGGTCGAGCACGCTGCGGGCCACCGACAGCAGCCCGGACAGTCGGCTGGCGACCTGCTCGTGCGCCTCGTCGGGCCACAGCAGCGCGGCGAGCTGCTCCCGCGAGGTGGGTCGGCCGTGCCGGGCGATGAGGATCTTGACCAGGTCCCGGGCCTTGCGCGACTGCCAGGCGCCCTGGGGGACGGGCGCACCGTCCCGCCAGACGGTGAACCCGCCCAGCGCCCGGATCTCCACCGTTCGCGCGCGGTGCTCGGCGACCGCCGCGAGCGTTCCGGCTGCCTCGGTGGCGCGCAACCGCACCCCCAGGGCGTTGAGCCGGCGAACGGCGAGTGCCGCGGCGGTGTGGCGCACCCCGCCGGGGTCGAGCCGGGCG
>SKJO01000062.1 GCA_007121975.1 Nitriliruptoraceae bacterium
AGGGCCTGGTCAGCGCCACCGGACGGGGACCAGCCACCCGCTACCACCTCGCACGCTGACCCGTCGGCGACCTGGGGTCGCTCTCGCCCCGCGGGGCACGGCGGATGGTGGGGTCCGCGTCGCGGACCTGCAGCGCGCAGGTCCCGATCACGGCGGGAAGCTGATGACCACCTGGCCGTCGCCGCCGGCGCCGCCGGTCCGGTTGCCGGCGTTACCGGAGGTACGTGATCCGCCCCCGCCACCCCCCGGCGCGGAGCCATCGTTGCCGTCCGATGACACGAAGGCGCCGCCGATGCCGCTGCCCCCGCTGCCGCCACCTGGCGATGCTGCACTGCCGCCATTGCCGGACGAGATCGCGGCGGAGGTCGCTCCCTCGGTGCCGGCGGACCCGGAAGTGGTCACGTCGCCGGTCGATGCGCTCGCCTGCCCGCCGGGCCCTTCCAGGGGCGCGCCCCCCGAGGTGTTGCCGGCTCCACCAGAGCCTCCCGCCGCCTCGACCGTCTGGGTCGATGGGTTGGGCCCGACGACCGAGGCTGCAGCGCCGTCCGCGCCGTTGTCGCCCGAGACGCCGGCTGCGCCTTCCGGGACGGTGACGATGAGCACCTCGCCGGGAGCCACGGTCAGGACCGACGATGCGTAGGCCCCACCCCCACCGCCGGCACCGCCACGGGCGGTGAGGAAGAAGCCGGTGCTCGTACTGCCGCCGCCCGCACCCCCGGCACCCCAGCACTCGATCCTGAGGCTGGTCACCCCGGCCGGGACCGTGTAGTCGACCGTCCCCGGTGTGGCGAAGGTCTCGACGAACGGGTCGGTTGCCGTCCCCCGGGCGTAGGACGCGGGCAGCCGCGTGATCGCCGGAGCGGCCCAAACCATCGCGGCCAGCGAGACACCGCCGGCCAGCACGCGGCGGCGGTCGATCATGCCATGCGGGTCGGGCGGCTCGAGGTCGGGGCCTGGCGGTTCCACGCGGCTGTCCTGGGGCGGGTCCGGGCTGACAAGGGGGTGCGCCCGTGCACGTTGCAGCGGCCGGTGCCGTCTTGGTCGCATGAACAGTAGACCGGGCCGTACTCGGATCAGCGGAGGCGCTGCCAACGCGCCCCACCACCGCCGCGATCATCGATCAGTTGGCGGGCCGGCAGGCGCTGACCCCCCATCAGGCCCCACTGGCCGCCCTCGTCCTGGGCGGTGCTCCAGACGACGTGGTTGTCGTCGCTCTCGCGGAACTCGGGGTCGACGGCGCCCTCGGAGCGCTCGACACGTTCGCCGACGTCCAGGCTGCCCGGCAGCGCAGCCACGGACGCCGCCTTCACGAGCGCGTCGGCCACCGCGTCCTCGGGGGTCTCGAAGGTCGGCTCGATCGCGTCGTCCACTTCGAAGCACGCCACCAGCGCCGGCCCGCCCGCCCGTCCGGCTCCGACACCCCGCAGCCGGTGCCGACGACCAGCAGGAGCACCCCAAGGTCAACCATCACCCGTTGCATGTCATGTCCTTTCGCGACATCGAGGGTCTGATGTCACGGCAGGTGCCGCGGTTCCCGCAGCCGAATGGGGACCGCGCCGGCTCGGGACTTCGGGCCCTGTTGGCGCCAGCAGGGCGTGGCGACCATCGTCGTGGTCTCGAGAGAGAGCGGTCACCGACGGAGCCGACGGCGATCGCGACTGAGTCGCGGGGCGGTGACGCTCATGACCTGGGCGGGACGTCGAGGGATCCGGCTGCTGGTCGGGCTGTGCGTGGCGCTGCTGGCAGGCCTGACCGGCGCGATCGTGGCGGTCAGCGTGCTGTCGGTACGCGACCGGATCACCCTGGCCGGTGGGATCGCGGCGTTCGTGGTGGTGACCGTCGTGTGGACCACGGCTGCGGTGCTGCTCGGTGTGCGCTGGTGGCGGTGGTCCCGGGACGACCGGTCTGTCGCTGCGGACGGGGCCGAGGGGGCCGTCCTGGTGGCCTACGGCAGCCGCGAGGGTGGCACCGCCGAGATCGCGGGCTCCGTCGCCGCGACCCTGTCTGCCGCCGGTGTGCCGGCTGATGTCCGCCCTGCGCGCGAGGTCGCGCGCCTGGCCCCCTACCGGGCGGTGGTGCTGGGCGGCGCCTTGTACGGCGACCGGTGGCATGCGGATGCGCGGCAGTTCACCCGCCAGCACGCCCGGGAGCTGCGCGACCGGCCGGTGTGGCTGTTCGCGAGCGGACCGCTGGCGACGGTCGCCTCATCGTCCGCGGTGGTGCCGGCCGGGCAGGTCATGGCCGCGGCCACCCGCGTCCGTGCGCGCGGCACCGCCACCTTCGGGGGCCGGCTGTCGGCGGATGCCACCGGTCGGATCGCGGGCGGGATGGCCGCCAACGGCCGGGCGGGCGACTTCCGCGACGAGGAGCAGATCCGCCGTTGGGCGCTGGGCATCGCCGAACAGCTCCTGCGTGCTCGCGAGATGGCCCGATCGCCCGCTGCTGCGCCCACCCGCCCGGGATGAGCGGCCCGCCGGCGCTGCGCGCGGTGCTGTTCGACTGTGACGGGACGCTGGTCGACACCGAGCCGCTGGCCTGGGCCGGCTGGCGACGGGTCCTGTCGCGCGTCGACGTCGAGGTCACCGACGCCGACATGCGCCACTGCACGGGTCGGAGCTTCCGGGCCACCTACGACCACTTCGCCCGGGCCGCCCGCCTCCCGGCGCCCGACCAGTTGGAGGTGGAGCTGCAGGGCCTCGTGATGGCCGCGATCGCCACTGGGGCGCAGCCGTTCCCCGACGTGGTGGGCATCGGCCTGACGCTGCAGGCGCATGGCGTGCCGGTCGCGGTGGCCTCGAGCAGCCCCCGGGTGCGGCTGGATCTGACCCTGCGGACCACTGGGCTGGACCGCTTCTTCGAGGTCACCGTGGCCGGAGACGAAGTGGAGCGCGGCAAGCCTGACCCGGAGCTGCTGGTGACGGCGGCCACCCGGCTCG
>SKJO01000317.1 GCA_007121975.1 Nitriliruptoraceae bacterium
CGGCGTCCGCCTCGGCCTGACCGGTCAGCAGGCGCATCGTGGTCGACTTGCCGGCCCCGTTGGGTCCCAGCAGCCCGAAGCAGCTGCCGCGCGGCACCGTGAGCTCGAGGTGGTCGACCGCGGTGATCGCCCCGAAGCGCTTGACGACGCCCTCGAGCACGACCGCAGGGGTCGAGGGGGGCGTGGGCCTGGCGCGCATGGTGGCCTCAGCGACGTGGACGAGCCGAGGTCGGTCGGCGTCGACTCCGGGCTCCCGGCCGACGCCCGGAGACCCAAGGTACCCAGCCAGGGCGCTCCGGCCGGTCGGCCGTGAGACGCCCGTGCGACGCTGATCCGTAGCGTGCCGGGCGTGAGACGTCGAGGTACGGGGGAGTCGTGCGGCCACCGGCAGCACCACCGCCTGCCCCGGTGCTGCTGCGGGTGCTGGGACCCACCGGCCTGCAGGTCGGCAGCCGGGCGGTCCGGCTCAGCCCGCTCCGTCGCCGGGTCGTCGCCGCACTGGTCCTGACCCGCGGGGCCGGCGCGGCGGCCGGTGACCTGATCGATCTGGTGTGGCCCGAGCGCGCGCCCTCGGCGGCCCGACCCTCGCTGCTCAACCAGCTGTCCTGGCTGCGGCGTCAGCTGCCCGACGGGGCCCTGGTGCGGGATGACGGGCGCTACCGGTTGGTTCCCGAGGAGGTGGACTGCGACGCCGACCGGCTGCTGGCGACCCGGGCGGCGCTGCCGGCCGACGGGTGTGCCCCGGCGCTCAGCGTCCTGCAGGCGACCGAGCCGCTGCGCCGAGGATGGGCCGGCGCGCCCTACGGTGATCTGCCGGGCCCGGACCCGGCGCTGAGCTCCGCCCGGCAGGAGCTGCTGGCGGCCCGACGGCAGCTCGAGGCCCGACGCGCCGCGGCGCTGCTCGAGGTCGGGCACCTCGATGATGCCATCGGCCTGCTGGAGCAGCTGGTCCGGGCCGATCCGGCCGACGAGCACGGCTGGGCGCAGCTGATGGCTGCGCTCGCGGACCGCGGACGCCGCATCGAGGCGCTCGAGGTGTACCAGCAAGCCCGGCGATGCTTCGTGGGCGAGCACGGACTGGACGTCCCCGACCGGCTCGAGCGGCTCCAGCGCCGGGTGCTCGGCCAGCATGAGCTGCCGGCCGCTCCGGGGTCGAGGGCCGAGCTCGTGCCACGCCCTGCCGAGGTGGCGCGGATCCTGGCGGTGCTGGTCGATTCCTCGGTGCTCCTGGTCGGCGGGGCGGGCCACGGCAAGTCGGTCCTGCTCGCCGAGGTGGAGCAGCACTGGCCGCGGGAGCGGGGTCCGGTGGTCCGCGTGCCGGGCGGGCGCGGTGACCGGCTCGGGGAGCTGCTCGCGCACCCCGGGGCGCTGACGCTGCTGCTCGACGACCTGCACCACCTGGATCCGGGCATCCAGCAGCTGCTCGGCGAGGCGCTGCAGCGGCGCCCCGAGCTGCGGGTGCTCGCCGCCGTGCGAGCGCCCGTGCACCCCACACTGGCGGAGGTGACCCGGACGCTGCCGGTCGCGCCGCTGACGGTGGACGAGGTGGCGCAGTGGCTGCGACGCTCGTCCGAGCGCCTCGCCCCCGCCGGGGTGGCGCGCCCGACCTGGGAGCCGCTGGCGCGCCGGGTCCACCACGAGACCGCCGGGGTGCCGGCGCTGGTGGTGGCGTTCGGCACGGCGCGGCTCGAGCAGGCCGCAGCACACCACCTCACGCCCTAGCATCGCGGCTCCCTGAGCGGAGGGTGCCGGGTGGGGGCTCGGTCGAGCCGGATGGTCGGACGTGTCGACGAGCGTCGCCGCATCGATGACCTGCTGGCCACGGTGCGCGGCGGCGGGGCCGGCATCCTGCTGCTGGTGGGTGAGCCCGGGATCGGCAAGACCCGGCTCGCCGAGGTGGCCGCCGCCGGTGCATGCGAGCGCGGGATCGAGGTCCGTTCGGTGACCTGTGTGCCGCTGGTCACCCCCCTGCCGCTGGAGCCGATCGTGGCGCTGCTGCTGTCCGACGGGCAGCACCCCGGTCACGTCCCGGCTGCGCGCCGGGAGCCGTTCACCGATGCCTTCGAGGTGCTCGAGCAGCGACGTCGGCTCGGTCCGATGCTGCTGGTGGTCGACGACCTGCAGTGGGCGGACCAGGAGACCATCGGGTTCCTGCGCTACAGCTTCCAGCGGGGTGGCGATCTGCCGGTCGGCTGGGTCGTCGCCGCCCGTCCGGGGCACGTCGCCGAGCTGCTCGCCGATGACCTGCACACCGTCGACCGCGCCGAGGTGCTGCGGCTGACGGGGCTGGACCTGGCGACCACGGCGGTGCTGGCGCGCGAGGTGGTCGCCGGGCCGGTCCCGTCCTCCTCGGTGCTCGCCGCGGTGCACGCCCGGACCGGTGGCAACCCGTTCCTGACGATCGAGCTGCTGCGGGCGGCCGCGCTGTCCGCGGCCGAGACCGACGAGCTCGTCCCGGAGGGGGTGCGGGGATCGGTCGCCGTGCGTCGGCGCGCGCTCGACCCGTCCGCCGACGAGCTGCTGCGGTGGTGTGCGGTGCTGCCCCAGCCGGCCCGAGTCCAGTGGCTGCAGGCCCTGGCGGGCGACGAGGCGCTCGGGTGCCTCGCCGAGCTCGTGAACGCGGCATTCGTGCGGATCCACCGCGGTGAGCAGATCACCTTCACCCACCAGCTGCTGCGCGACGCCGTGGCGGACACCCTGCTCGAACCCGAGCGGCGCGACCGCCACGCGCGGATCGCCGACCTGCTCGTCGACGAACCCGCCGGTGTGCGCGCCCCGCAGCTGCTGGCGGCCGGTCGGTACCGAGCGGCGGCGCAGGTACTGCTCGAGCTCGCCGACGAGGCGCTGCTGCGGGGTGGGGCTGCCGATGCCCTGGAGCACGCCCGGCAGGCCGAAGGGCTCGCGCAGCGGCACGACCACCCCGACCTCGCGCTCAG
>SKJO01000460.1 GCA_007121975.1 Nitriliruptoraceae bacterium
CCTACTACGCCATCGGCTGGGGCCTGATGTACGGCGAGCAGGTCGCCGGGCTGTTCGGCGCCGACAACTTCTTCCTGCTGGGTGACTCCTACGACCCGGATGCCACCCTCGAGATGGACTTCGCCTTCCAGGCGATGTTCGCCGCAACGGCCGCCACGATCGTCTCCGGTGCGGTCGCCGAGCGCATGAAGTTCGGCGCCTACGTCGTCGTCGCCCTGGTCATGACCGCGATCATCTACCCGATCGTCGGCGCCTGGACCTGGGGCGGGGGCTGGGTCGATGCGCTGGGCTTCGCGGACTTCGCCGGCTCCACGATCGTGCACATGACCGGTGGCGTGGCCGCCCTGGTGGGTGCGGCCTTCCTCGGCCCGCGGCTGGGCAAGTACGACCCGAAGACCGGCAAGCCGCGCGCGATCCCCGGTCACTCGATGCCGCTGGCGGCGCTGGGCACCCTGCTGCTGTTCTTCGGCTGGTTCGGCTTCAACGGCGGCTCGGTGCTCGAGCTCGACGGCCCGGCCATCGCCGCGGTGATCGTGACCACCGCGCTGGCCGGCGGCGCCGGCGGTACCGCCGCGGGCATCTACACCCGGCTGCGCGGCGGCAAGTGGGACGTGGCCATGATCGCCAACGGCATCCTGGCGGGTCTGGTCGGTATCACCGCCGGCGCGGACGTGGTCAACAACTTCATGGCCGTGCTCGTCGGACTGATCGCCGGGGTGCTCGTCGCGGTGTCGGTGAGCCTGATCGACGCCATCAAGATCGACGACCCGGTCGGTGCGATCAGCGTGCACGGCACCTGCGGCATCCTCGGCACCCTGTGGGTGGGCCTCGCGGCCACCGATGACGGGCTGTTCTTCGGTGGCGGCGCGGAGCTGCTCATCGCCCAGATCATCGGCATCCTCGGCGTGGCCGCCTGGGTCGCGGTCTCCAGCGCCATCCTGTTCGGCACGCTCAAGGCCATGGGCCAGCTGCGCGTCTCCGAGCAGGAGGAGATCGAGGGTCTCGACATGCACGAGCACGGGTTCCCGGGCTACCCGGACCTGGCCTTCGGCCAGAGCGGTCCGTCGGGCACCGGCAGCTACTCCTACGACACGGGTGCTCCCGCCCCGGGCCGCCGTCCGCTCGAGGACTGATCACCGGCGCGACCGGACCAGTGGTGGGGTACCGGACTGGTCGGTCGTCGGTTCCCCCACCTGCGTCCCCGCCCGCTGCTCGCAGCGCGGCGGGGACGCGGGCGTCGGGGAGCATGGCCACTACGCTGCCGGGCAGGCCCCGGCCGGAGGTGCACGGGTGCTCACGACCCCCTGGCAGGAGCATGACGTGGACAAGCAGCAGGAGTACGTGCTGCGCACCGTCGAGGAGCGTGACGTCCGGTTCGTCCGGTTGTGGTTCACCGACGTGCTCGGCTTCCTCAAGAGTGTGGCCATCACCACCGCCGAACTCGAGAGCGCCTTCACCGAGGGCATCGGCTTCGACGGCTCGGCGGTCGAGGGCTTCGCGCGGGTCCAGGAAGCCGACATGCTGCTGGTTCCCGACGCCGCGACCTTCCAGGTGCTGCCCTGGCGTCCGGAGTCGCAGGGCGTGTCGCGCATGTTCTGCGACGTGCTCACCCCCGACGGTCAGCCTTCCACCGCCGACCCCCGCTACGTCCTGCGACGGATGCTGGCCCGGGCGGCGGACATGGGCTTCACCTTCTACGTCCACCCCGAGATGGAGTTCTTCCTGTTCGAGTCCGCCGACTCACCGGTGCCACTCGATGCCGGCTCGTACTTCGACATGACCCCGCTGGACGTGCAGCAGGACTTCCGCCGCCAGACGATCACGACGCTCGAGCGCATGGGCATCAGCGTCGAGTTCTCGCACCACGAGGTCGGCCCCTCCCAGCACGAGATCGACCTGCGCTCCACCGATGCGCTCACGATGGCCGACAACATCATGACCTTCCGGCTCGTGGTCAAGGAGACCGCGCTGCAGCGGGGGATCTACGCCACGTTCATGCCCAAGCCGCTCGAGCGGCACTGGGGCAGCGCGATGCACCTGCACCTGTCGCTGTTCGAGGGCGACACCAACGCCTTCCACGACGCCGCCGACCCCTACCACCTCTCGCCCACCGGCCGGGCGTTCACCGCCGGGGTCCTGCGCCATGCCCGCGAGCTGACCGCGGTGACCAACCAGTGGGTCAACTCCTACAAGCGGCTCAGCGCCCGGCTGCACGGTCCCCAGCCCAGCGGCGAGGCCCCGGTGTTCGTGACCTGGGGGCACTCCAACCGCAGCGCGCTGGTCCGGATCCCGATGTACAAGCCGCGCAAGGGCACCTCCACCCGCATCGAGTACCGCGCCCCGGACCCGGCCGGCAACCCCTACCTCACCTTCGCCGTGCTGCTCGCCGCCGGACTCAAGGGCATCGAGGAGGGCTACGAGCTGCCCGAGGAGTCCGAGGACAACACCTTCGAGCTCACCGCGGCCGAGCGCGCCGCCAGCGGTATCGAGCGCCTGCCGGCCAGCCTCGGTGAGGCCCTGTCGCTGATGGAGTCCTCCGAGCTCGTCGCCGACGCCCTCGGTGAGCGGCTGTTCGCGTACTTCCTCGCCAACAAGCGCCGGGAGTGGGACGAGTACTCCGCGCACGTCACCGCCTTCGAACTCGACCGTTACCTGCCGCTGCTGTGAGCAGCCGGCCCGTCTCCCCGCGCGCCCGTCTGGCGGCCAGCGGCCTGGATCCCGACCGTGCGCTGCGCGACCTCGCCGCCGCCGGCATCGACCCCGACGACGGACTCGACGACGAGGTGCTGGCGCTGGTGTCCGACGCCGCCGCGCCCGACGATGCGTGGCGCTGCCTGACCGACCTGATGGCCGCACACCCCCGGGGCTACGCCGAGGTCCGCGCCGACGGTGACTGGCTGCGACGGCTGGTTGCCGTGGCCGGTGCCTCGCGGCCGCTGGGTGAGCTGATCGCCCGCCACCTCGATGCGCTCGGCGCGCTGCGGACCCTCGACACCGTCGAGGTGGAGGTCACCGCCGGGCAGGTTCGGCAGGCCGTGGAGGCCAGCGCCGACCCGCAGCAGCAGGCCGCCGGGATCGCCGCCATCCGTCGGGCCGCGACCGCCGACATCGCCGCCCGGGACCTGACCGGGGTCGCCTCCCTGCCCGCGGTCGCCGCCGAGCTCGCCCGGCTCGCCGAGGCGGTGCTCACCGGCGCGCTGCGTGCGGTCCACGCGCAGGTGGCCGGTGACGATCCGGCGGCCCGGCTCGCGGTGATCGGGATGGGCAAGCTCGGGGGTGAGGAGCTCAACTACGTCTCGGACGTCGACGTGATGTTCGTGCATGCGCCCACCCGCGAGGACGGCGAGGAGGCCGCTGCGCAGGAGGCCCGGGCGGTGCTCACCCGGCTGCTCGAGCTGCTCAACGCCTCCACCACCATGGGTCGCACCTACGAGATCGATCCGACACTGCGCCCCGAGGGTCGCAATGGGCCGTTGTCGCGCACCGTGGGCTCGTACGTCGCCTACTGGGAGCGTTGGGCGCGAACCTGGGAGTTCCAGGCGCTGCTCAAGGCCCGCCCCGTGGCCGGGGACCGCGAACTCGGTGCTGAGCTGCTCGCCCGGGCCGAGCCCTTCGTGTGGCCCGAGCACCTCGACCCCGAGGTGGTGGCCGAGATCCGGGCCATGAAGGGCCGCATCGAGGCCAAACCCGAGGTCACCCGACACCGCGAACGGCAGCTCAAGCTCGGGCCCGGGGGCATCCGTGACATCGAGTTCGCGGTGCAGCTGCTCCAACTGGTGCACGGCCGCGCCGACCACAGCCTCCGGCACACCGGCACGCTGCCGACCCTCGAGGCGCTGACGCGCAACGGCTACGTCGCCGAGGAGGACGCCGCGGCCTTCGCTGAGGCCTACCAGGTGCTGCGCACGGTGGAGCACCGCCTCCAGCTCGCCCACGAACGGCGCACCCACACCCTGCCCGAGGCCCCCGACCGTCAGGAGTGGCTGGCCCGCACCCTGGGCTACCGCCCGACCGACGAGCGCTCGGCCCGCGACGGGCTGCTGCGCGAGCTGGCCCGGGTGCAGGGGCGGGTCCGGGAGCTGCATGCCAAGCTGTTCTACCGGCCGCTGCTCGAGGCCTTCGCCGCCGTCCCCGCGGCCGACGCCGGGGTGAGTCTGCCCGCCGAGGTCAGCGCGATGGGCGATGCGGCCGCCCGCGAGCGGCTGGTCGCGCTCGGCTTCCTCGACGGGGCGGGTGCGCTGCGCGATGTGCGGGAGCTGACCGCCGGCGTCAGCCGCCGGGCGCGCACGCTGCGCGCGGTGCTGCCGGGGGTGCTGCAGGTGCTGCAGGACACCCCGGATCCCGACACCGGGCTGCGTTCCTTCCGGGAGCTGGTCGAGGCGCAGGGCGACAGCGCGCGCCTGCTCGACCACCTGCGCGACCATCCACCGGCCGCCGAGCTGCTCGGCCGGGTGCTGGGGACCAGCCGGGTCGCCGGTGAGCTGCTCGTGTCCCAGCCCCAGGGCATCGACTGGCTGCGCGACGACGCTCTGCACGAGCGCGCCCGCACGCGCGACGAGCTGACCCGCATGGCGATGGCCCGGCTGCACTGGCAGGACACCACCGCCGCCCTGCGCCGCTTCAAGCAGCTCGAGCTGCTGCGCATCGTGCTGCGCGACCTGGCGGGTGGGACCACCGCCGCTGGGGTGGGCGAGGAGCTCAGCGCGCTCGGCGAGGCCTGCCTGACCGGGGCGCTGCGGGCCGAGCTGCGCCGCCAAGCCCAGGAGCGCGGTCTGGACTCGCCCGACGACCTGCCGGTCAGCCTGGCGATCATCGGGATGGGGCGGCTCGGCGGCCGTGAGCTCAACTACGCCTCCGACCTCGACGTGTTGTTCGTCCACGAGGTGCTCGACGCCGCTGGCGAGCACGACGCCGACGCCACCCGCCTCGCCCTCGACATCGCCCAGAACGTGATGCGCTCGCTCTCGGCCATCACCGCCGAGGGCAGCGCGTTCGACGTCGATGCGGACCTGCGCCCGGAGGGTCGCAGCGGCCCGTTGTCCCGCAGCTTGAGTTCCTACCAGGGGTACTGGAACCGCTGGGCGGAGCCGTGGGAGGCGCAGGCGCTGATGCGGGTGCGCTACGTCGCCGGTGACCTCGAACTCGGCCGGCGTTTCGTGGCCGCCGCCCGGGATCATGCCTTCGGGGCGACGGCCGACGAGCGTCGCGAGACCGCCATGCGCCGGATGAAGGCGCGGCTCGAGAAGGAGCGGCTGCCCCGTCGGGTCGAACCCGAGCGCCACCTCAAGCTCGGGCCGGGCGGCATGTCCGACGTCGAGTGGACCGTGCAGCTGCTCCAGCAGCGTCACGGTCCCCGTCTGCCGATCGTGCGGACTCCGTCGACAGCCG
Organism: Nitriliruptoraceae bacterium; assembly: GCA_007121975.1. Lineage (GTDB taxonomy): Bacteria > Actinomycetota > Nitriliruptoria > Nitriliruptorales > Nitriliruptoraceae > SKJO01. The sequence continues at coordinate 5,389 of SKJO01000460.1, forward strand.
AGGCGATCGACGCGCTGCAGGACGCCGCGCTGCTCGACCACGACGAGGCCGCCTGGCTGCGCGAGGGGTACCGGTTCCTGGCCGAGATGCGCAACCGGCTGTTCCTGCTGCGGCACCGCGATCCCGATGTGGTGCCCGCCTCGACCCTGCAGCTCGAGACGCTGGCACGCGCGATGGGCTACGGCCGCGGCCGGTGGCAGGAGCTCGAAGAGGACCGGCGCCGTCATGCCCGACACGTGCGCCGCGTGTGCGAGCACCGCTTCTACGGCACCGCGGCCGATGAGGGTCGCCGCGGCTGGTGACGGCCGGCTCGTGCGCGGGTGGGACGACGGCGTACCCTGCGTCGCGCGGAGGAAGGCAACGAGGTGTGGCGCGAGGGTTACGTCCCCGGCGGCGGGACCCGGTTCTTCGTGCGCGCCCTGGGCTCCCCGCCCTGGCGCGACACCGACGTCGCCACCGAGCGTGAGGACGAGCTGTGCGTGCTGCTGCACGGCTGGCCGGAGGACAGCTCCTCCTGGCGCCGGGTCGCGCCGCTGCTGGTCGACGCCGGCTACCGCGTGGCTTGCCCGGACCTCAAGGGCTTCGGACGCTCGGATGCTCCCCGTCGGGGCTATGACGCCGAGACCCTCGCCGACGAGATCAGCCAGCTGATCCGCAACCTGCACGCCCGCAAGGCCGTGCTCGTCGGGCACGACTGGGGTGGCGCGGTCGCACTGGCGACGGCCTTCCGCCACCCGGGCCGGGTCCGAGCGCTGGTGATCGCCTCCTCGCCGTTCCGGCAGATCGACCTGCGGGCGGCCTGGCACATCCCACTGATCAACGTGCCGGTCCTCCCCGAGCTCACCTTCAACGCCGCCGCGGGACCGATCCTGCGCACCGCCATCCGGCACGCCGCGGTGGTCGAGGAGCCGTTCACCGACGAGGTCATCGACGGCTACGTACGGTCGGTCTCCACCCGCCACGCCGCCTGGATGGCCTACTACCGCACCCTGTCCCGGCAGGTCCTGGTGTCGTGGGCGGCGCGACGGGTCCGGCGACGGCTGCCGATGCTGCCCGAGGGGCACGGCCCCAACCGCCTGCGCGTCCCGGCCACCGTCGTGTGGGGCGAGCAGGACCCGGTCACGCCCGTCCACCTGGCGCCACGGGTGGCCCATGACCTCGACGCGAACCTGGTGACGCTGCCCGGCGTCGGGCACTTCGTGCACGAGGAGGACCCGCTGGGCTTCGCGCGCGCGGTCATCGACCTGGCCGGACCCGGGGCCGGGTTCGCTTCGATGGGAGCGGGAGGTCGGGGTCGGTGACGCCACCCCCGACCCTGCCCACCGCGGTGGTGTTCGACTGTGACGGCACGCTCGCCGACACCGAGTCGCTGGCCGACCGGGCCTGGACCGAGATGCTGGCAGACCGTGGCTATCAGCCCACCAGCGAGGATCTGCGGGCGGTCGTCGGCCACCCCTATGCGGCCAACGTTCGCTACTTCCAGGCCCGGGTCGATCTCGGTGACCCGGAGGTGTTCCGGACCGGGCTGCGCCGCCGCTTCCTGGCGTTGTTCGACACCGACCTGGTCCTGCACGACGACGCCATCGAGGTGGTGCGGGCGCTGGCGGCGGGTGGGGTCCCCATCGCGGTGGCGTCGTCGTCGACCCACGAGCACGTGGTGAGGGTCCTCGAGCGCGGCGGCCTGTCCCCGGCGGTGCGGGTGATCGTGGGTGCCGACGACGTCGAGGAGCACAAGCCGCGGCCCGCCCCCTACCTCGCTGCCGCCGCCGCGCTCGGGGTCGCGCCGCTGGACTGCACCGCGGTGGAGGACACCGGGGTCGGGGTCGCCGCGGCCCGCGCGGCCGGCATGTTCACCGTGGCGGTGCTGCGCGACCACCAGACCGTCGACGACCTCGCGGCCGCCGACCGGATCGTCGAGCGACTCACGCTCGCGGCGCTGACCGGCTGACCCGGCCCGGACCTGACCCGACCCGAGGAGCGCCGCCGTGGACGCCCTGACCTCTCTCGACGCCGTCGACACCGGCCTGCTCGTGCTGCGGGTGCTGGTCGGGGTGACCTTCTCGTTGCACGGGTTCCAGAAGCTGTTCGGCTGGTTCGGCGGGGGTGGGCTGACGGGCACCGCCGGATGGTTCCGGTCCCTGGGCTTCGGTGACGGCAGAGCCGCCGCCCTGCTTGCCGGGGGCGGGGAGGTCGCGGGTGGCCTCGGACTGGCGCTCGGGTTGCTCACGCCGCTGGCGGCGCTGGCGATGATCGGGACGATGACCACCGCCGCGCTGGTCAACCGCGCCGACAACGGCTTCTGGTCGGTGAGCAAGGGATGGGAGCTCAACGGCTACCTGATCGTGGTGGCGGCGACGGTGGCGATCACCGGGCCCGGCGCCTACTCGTTGGACGCCTGGTTCGGGCTCGACGGGTGGTCGGGGCCGGGGGTGGGACTGGCGGTCACGGTGGTCGGGGTGCTGTTCGGCTGGCTGCGCTGGGTGACCCGCACCACGCCCGCCGACTGAGCGTGGTGGTAGCACCACGTTGCGAATGGACCTTGGTCCCAGGTCTGCGCGCCCTGCGGCCCCTGTGCGGCGCGGTGCGTGCGTTGACACTGACCGAGGTCCTGGACGAGCCCGGGTTGCGAACGGGGGGGCAGGTGCGCCGAGCATGGCACTCCCCGGCCACGCTCACGGTCGCCATCGTGCTGCTCACCGCTCTGGCCACGCTGGCCGCGGTCAGCACCTCACGTGCGCAGGTCCAGCGGCAGGTGGATCGCGAGGCGGTGGACGTGGCCGGACGGATCCAGCGCGCGCTGGATGCCAACCTGGGGACGGTCGCCGGGGTCGGTGTGGGCCTGCCCGCCGTGCTCGACGGCCTCGACCACGACCGGTTCGCGGCGAGCTTCGACCCGCTGGCCGAGGCCGGGCTCCTCGCCCAGGTCGCGGCGGTCTCGCTGATCCAGGTCGTGGAGCCCGATCGCCTCGACCCGTTCCTGGACGCTCTGGCTCCCGCCGTGCGCGACGATCTCGAGCTGCGCCTGGACGACGATGCCGCCGAGCACCTGCTGGTCACCCACACCTGGCCCCTCGAGCCCAATCGGGCTGCGCTGGGGCTCGACGTAGGGAGCGTGGAGGTCCCCCGGCTCTCCGCGCTGCGTGCCGTGGGGGAGCAACGCACGGTCATGACCGCCCCCTACGAGCCGGTGCAGGGCCCACCGGGCAGCCCGGCCACGATCACCTACCTGCCGGCCGGCTCCGGCCCCTCACCGCTGCTGCTCGCGGCGGTCGTGCGTCCGCAGGACCTCGTGGAGCGCGTCCTCGTCCCCGCCCCCGGCCTGACCGTGCGGGTGCGAGCCGGGCCCGACGACCTCGAGGTGGCCCGGGTGGGCGACCCGGCCGCTCCTTCCCGCTGGATCGCCGAGGCGCCCATCGAGGCCTACGGGCAGTCCTGGTTGCTGCGCGTGGAGGGCGATCCACGGCCACCGGGCCTGCTCACCCGCCTCGGTCCCTGGTTGCTGCCGATCCTGGTCGGCGCCGCGCTGCTCGCACTGGTCACGGTGCGGCGCGCGGCGGAGCGGCAGCTGGCGGCCACCAACGCCGCGCTCACCGAGGCCGTCCGGGTCAAGGACGAGTTGCTTGCCGCCGTGTCCCACGACGTGCGTGCGCCGCTCACCGTGATCGGAGGGCTGGTCGCCACGCTCGAGCGGCAGCCGGCCGACGGGCAGCTGCTCCGCGACGCCCTGCCACGCATCGGTCGCCAGGTCCAGCGCGTCCGGGACCTGGTCGACGACCTGCTGGTGACCACCACCGGATCTGGTCCCGACCTGCTCGAGCGGGTCCCCACCGACCTGGTGGCTCTGACGCGACAGGTCGTGGAGGACCTCGGGGTGGGCACGGTGCACAGCGAGCACGACCACCTCGAGGTGCTGGTCGACCCCCGCAGCGTCGAGCGCATCCTCACCAACCTGCTGACCAACGCGGCGCGTCACGGCGAGCCACCCGTGGAGGTGGAGCTGCAGGCGGTCGGTCGCCGGGCACGGCTCACGGTTCTTGACCACGGGACGGGGATCGACCCCGAGCACGAGGGGGTGATCTTCGATGCCTTCGGGCGGGTCGGCCGCCGACGGGCCGGGAGCGTCGGACTCGGTCTCACGATCGCGCTGCGCCTCGCGCAGCTCAACGACGGCACGCTGGTCCTGGAGGCCCATCCGGGCGCCGGGGCACGCTTCGTACTCGAGTTGCCACGCTCCGAAACTGATGCTCAAGGAGGTGCGTCGCCCGGCCGATACCCGACGTGAGGGCCCCGAGAAGGCCCGGCCGTCACCACTCGGAAGGAGCGCCCGTGCCCGCAGCCTCGACCCGGCGACCCGCACCGGCACGGCTCGCGACCTTCGTGCTGCTCCTCGGGCTGCTCGCCGGCCTGCTGCCAGCAGCGGCTGCCGACGGGGCCGACAGGGCCGCCGGGGCCGCCGGGGCCTACGTCGTGCAGGCCGGCAGCGCCGAGCGGGCCGCGGCGCTGGTGGTCGAGGCGGGAGGCCACGTCGAGCGTCCCCTCGAGGTGATCGGCGGGGTGGCGGCAACCCTGCCCGCTCCGGTGGCCGCCGCGCTCGATGCGCTCAGCAGCGTCACCGTGGCCCCCGACGTCGAGGTGGTGCTCGCCGCCACGGATGCCGCGGCCGTGACCGCCACGGACCAGGCGCTCAGCGCCCACCTCGACGCGCTGAGCCTCCCTGCCCACTGGACCGCGACCGGTGGCCTGGCCGTCGAGGCCGGCTCCGGCTTCGGGGTCGGGGTGGCGCTGCTCGACACCGGGGTGGCCGACCACCCGGACCTCGCGGGTCGGGTCATCGACGGCCCCGACCTCAGTGATGAGGCGGGTACCGACCTCGCGCACCTCGACTCCTACGGCCACGGCACGTTCATGGCCGGTCTGATCGCCGCCGATGGTCCCGTGCCCGGCGCGGCACCCGGCGCGCACATCGTGTCGGTGAAGCTCGCCGGCCGCGACGGGGTGACCTCGCTGTCGCGGGTCATCGAAGGCATCGGCTGGGTCGTCACCGAGGGTCGCGACGACGCGTTCAACGTGCGCGTGCTCAACCTGTCGTTCGGGGTGACCACCAACCTCGCCCCGCAGGCCGACCCCCTGGCCGCGGCCGTCGAGGCGGCCTGGGCCGCCGGCATCGTGGTGGTCGCCGCGTCCGGAAACGAGGGGCAGGGCACGGTCACCTCCCCGGCCCGGGATCCCTGGATCCTCGCCGTCGGGGCCACCGACAACCAACGCGCCGGCGTGCCCGACTGGTCGGGCCGCGGACGGGTGGGCCGGGCGCTGCGACCTGACGTGCTCGCTCCGGGCGTGAGCGTCGCATCCCTGCGTGCCGAGGGCTCCGCGGTCGACCTCGCCAACCCCGACGCCCGCATCGCGCTCGGCGACGCCGATCCCGCCTACTTCCGCGGCAGCGGCACCTCGATGTCCGCCGCGCTGGTCTCCGGGGCCGTGGCGGTGCTCGCCGAACCGCGCCCCAACGCCACCCCCGACGACCTCAAGGCCGCGCTGGTTCGCACAGGTGTTGCGGTCCCGGGCAGCGACGCGCCGGCCGTCGACGTCGCGGCCGCTGATGCGACCGAGGCCGACCCACGCTGGAACCAGCGTCACCCGATCCTGGCTCC
>SKJO01000392.1 GCA_007121975.1 Nitriliruptoraceae bacterium
GAGGTGCTGCGCGCCGGCGGACGCCGCGCCGCCCCGCTGCACGGCGGGCTGGATGCCCGCACCCGCCGCGAGCGGCTCGCCGCCCTGCGTCACGGCCGCCTGGAGGTCGTGGTCGCCCCCCGGGTGCTCGACGAGGGCGTGGACGTCCCCGACGCCGAGGTGGCGCTGGTGCTGGCCGCCTTCCGCACCCGCCGGCAGCTGGTGCAGCGGCTGGGCCGGGTGCTGCGGATCAAGGCCGATGGCCGGGAGGCCCGGCTGGTGCTGGTCACCGCGCGAGGCACCCTGGAGGACCCGGCGCGCGGTGGCCACGCCGAGTTCCTCGCCGAGATCCGGCCCGTCGCCCGCGAGGTCGTCGAGGTCGACCTGCCGGGCGACTCCGACCGGCTCGTTCGGTGGCTCACGTTGCCCCGCATCGGTTAGGGTGGCCCCGCACAGGGAGGTCCACCGTGTCCGAGCCCACCCGCGGCGAGCTGCGCGCGGTGCTGGCCATGCTGGCCCCCGGATCGGTGCTGCGCGAGGGGATCGAGCGCATCATCCGCAGCGGCCGGGGTTCGCTGATGGTCGTGGGCTTCGGACCCCAGGTCGAGCCGGTGGTCTCCGGCGGGTTCGCGATCGACATCGGCGCGACCTCCCAGCGCATCGCCGAGCTGGCCAAGATGGACGGCGCGCTGGTGCTCGACGAGCACGCCTCGCGGGTGCTGCGCGCGAACGTGCACCTCGTCCCCGACTCCTCGGTGCCCACCAGCGAGACCGGCACCCGCCACCGCTCGGCGGAGCGCACCGCCCGGCAGACCGCCCGGCCGGTGATCGCGGTGTCGGAGTCGATGGGGATGGTCACCCTCTACCACGGCAGCTCCAAGCACGTGGTCGAGGACGTCTCGGTGCTGCTGTTCCGCGCCAACCAGGCGCTGTCCACCCTCGAGCGCTACCGCTCCCGGTTCGACGAGGTCTCGGCCACGCTGTCCGCGCGGGAGATCGAGGGCACCGCCCTGCTGCGTGATGCGGTCCTGGCCCTGCAGCGCGCGGAGATGCTGCGGCGCATCGCCGAGGAGGTCGAGGACAACATCGTCGAGCTCGGCACCGAGGGGCGGCTGATCCGCCTCCAGCTCGACGAGCTGATCGGTGGCGTGCTGCCCGACCGTGAGCTGCTGGTGCGCGACTACCTCGGCGACCGTCGTCGCCGGCGTGGCCGGGTGCTCGACGACATCGCGGCGCTGTCCAACGAGGACCTGCTCGACGGGCAGCTCGTCGCCCGGCTGCTGGCCCATCCGGACCCGGACCTCGATCGCTCGGTCATCCCCCGCGGCTTCCGGATGCTCTCGCGCATCCCCCGGCTGCCCTCGGGGATCGTGGAGCGGCTCGTGGAGCACTTCGGCACGCTGCCCAGGATCATGGAGGCCAGCGTCGACGCCCTCGACGAGGTCGACGGGGTCGGCCACACCCGCGCGCGGGTGATCCAGGACGGGCTGCGCCGGTTGGCCGAGGCCAGCCTCATCGAGCGCTGGGTGTGAGCACGCCCCCCTGGGCGAAAGATGGTGGCCGAACGGACAGGGTGAACCTGCATCCCTGCGGGAATCACGCGTCTGACCTGCGATGATGGAGCAGACGCGGTTGAGCCCGGGCCTGTCCGTATGGTAGGGTTTTGATCGTTCGGTTCACACGGTGCGGCCGCGGAGGATCACCAGGCGACGTCGGTGGGACGGGAAGGTGAACGGCCTTTCCGTGTGGATCGGGAGCCAGCCCTGGATCCCGGTTGCGACGCTCGCCTTGCCTCACGCAGCCGTCTGGCATCCAAGGAGCAGCCTCCTATGGCGTACAGCGTCGGCGAAACCGTCATCTACCCCCACCACGGGGCCGCCGTCATCGAACGCAAAGAGGAGCGTGAGCTCAAGGGCGAGGCCCGCGAGTACCTCGTGCTGCGCCTGACCTACGGGGACCTGACGCTGATGGTCCCGGCCGACTCCTGCGAGGAGGTCGGCATCCGCAACGTGGTCTCGGGCAAGGAGGTCGATCAGGTCCTCGACGTCCTGCGTGAGCCCGAGGGCAAGGCCGCCGGCAACTGGTCGCGCCGGTTCAAGGCCAACTACGAGAAGCTGCGCTCCGGCGACATCTACCAGGTCGCCGAGGTGGTCCGGAACCTCGCCACCCGCGAGAAGGACAAGGGCCTGTCGGCCGGCGAGAAGCGCATGCTGACCAAGGCCAAGCAGATCCTGCTCTCGGAGCTGGCGGTCGCTATCGACTCCGACGAGGAGCGCGCCGAGGAGCTCGTCGAGGAGACCCTGGCCGCGGCCAAGGACTGAGCCCTCGCCCCGCCCCGTCACCGTCCGGCGGCTCGCCCCTGATCATCGAGCTACTGCGCCTGGCGGTCGTCCTGCTGCTGACCGCCGCAGGCTTCGCCATCGCGCCCTGGGTGCACGGCTGGCTCGACATCGGCGAGCCCGACACCACGCGGCTGCTGGCCGCCGTGCTGGGGGCCCTGGTCGGCTACCTGCTGGGTGGGGCGCTGGGCCGGGCCATGGTGCGCCGGGTCGACACCGCCGCCGAGCAGCTCAAGGCCGTCCCGGCGGTCAACCTCGTCGCAGCCGGCGCGGGTGCGGCGATCGGCGCGCTGCTCGGACTGGTGGTGCTGCTGCCGGTGCTGCTGCTGCCCCTGCAGCAGGTCACCGTGCCCGTCACCCTGCTGATCGTCCTCGTGCTCGCCTACAGCGGGGGCCGGCTGGGGGCGACCCGGGGCGCGGACCTCGCCCGGTTCATCGGACAGCGCGGCCGCCTCGAGGTCTCCACGCCCTCACGCGGGGCCGGCGTGAAGCTGGTCGACACCTCGGCGTTGCTCGACGGGCGGCTGGTCGAGGTGGCGCGCAGCGGGTTCCTGGAGGGCACGCTGGTGGTGCCGATGTTCGTGGTCGAGGAGGTCCAGGCCGTCGCCGA
>SKJO01000227.1 GCA_007121975.1 Nitriliruptoraceae bacterium
CTCGAGGACATCCCTGATCCGCAGGGCTTCCAGTCCGAGGTCCATGCCGCCCGGGAGGCCCGATCGATGGTGCTCTCCGGCCCCCACGAACCCTCCTCGGCCCGCGACCTGGTCGCGCAGCTCGAAGCCCTGGCCGACCTGCGCGAGCGCGGCCACCTCACCGACCTCGAGTTCGAGCACGGCAAGGCGAAACTGCTTGGTCAGGACGACGACCGCGGCGACGGCGATGAACCGGACTGATCCGCGCGATCGGAACGCTGCGCACCTGCGCGGCCACTCAAGCAGTGACCGTTGCGGCCGATGGGAGGAGTGGCCCGGTGCTCCGGGCCCCCACCGAAGGACCACGGATGGCTCCCTTCCCCGACCGCGCCCCCCACACGGCCGACGCTGCCGAACGCGCGAGTACCTGCCGGGCCTGCCCGCACCGCAGCGTGTGCTTCGGCCGCATCTTCTGCACCCGGCAGCAGCCGCTGGCCACCGGCCCCGACGACTGACGTCTCGTCGACCGACCCTGCGACGACCACGCGTCGTGCGCCCCTGCGGGGACCCGCGGCGATGAGAGTGCTCGTCGTGGAGGACGATCGAGCGGTACGCGACGCGCTGGACCGCGCGCTGCGCGCCCAGGGCCATGAGGTTCGGCTGGCACCCGACGCTCTGCGCGCCCTGCAGGCACTGCGCGACGATCCCGTCGAGGTCATCGTGCTCGACCTCGGGCTGCCGGGCGCCGACGGACTGTCGGTCTGTCGACGGCTGCGCGCGGACGGCGACACCACGCCCATCCTGATCCTCACGGCGCGCGACGCCGTCGAGGACCGGGTCGCCGGGCTCGACGCCGGCGCCGACGACTACCTGACCAAGCCGTTCGCGCTCGACGAGCTCAGCGCACGGATCCGGGCGCTGGCCCGCCGCGGCGGCGACCCACCGACCCCGGCCCGGCTGCGGTTCGCCGATCTCGAGCTCGATCCCGGCGCCCGACGCACCCACCGCGGCGGGCGGGGCATCGAGCTGACCGAGCGGGAGTTCGCCCTGCTCACCCGTTTCCTCGAGCACCCGCGGCTGGTGCTGACCCGCGCGGCCCTGCTCGAGGCGGTGTGGGGCCCGGAGCATCCCGCCAGCGAGAATGCACTCGAGGTCTACGTCGGCTACCTGCGGCGCAAGCTCGAGGCCGGCGGTGAGCCACGACTGCTGCACACCGTGCGCGGCGTCGGCTACGTGTTGCGCGAGGCCCCGTGAGCTACCGCCGCCGCGTCACGCTCCAGGCCGCCGTCGCGGTCGCCCTGGTGGTGCTGGTGCTCGCCGGGCTCGCCCGTCAGCAGGCGCAGGCGGCCCTGCTCGCCACCGTCGACGACGACCTGCGCACGTTGGCAACCGCGGCGCAGCAGGCAGCGCCGGTCGGGCCGCGGCCGGGACGCGGACCCGGCGCCCAGGATGGTGTCCCCGGGTTCCCGGAGCTCCGGGCGCTGCGCCGCGGCGACGCAGCCGGACGCTTCGGTGCGGTCACCGGCGTGACCCAGCTCGTACAGGCTGACGGCGCCCTGCTGGCCAGTACGGCCACGCCACCCCTGCCGATCTCGCCCGAGGCCCGGCAGGTGGCCGCCGGAGTCGCAGACGAGCACCTCGCGACCCTGGTCGTCGAGGACACCCGGCTGCGCGTGCTCACCTCGCCGCTCGACCCGGATCTGGCGCTGCAGCTCGCGCGCCCCCTGGCCGAGGTCGAGCAGGCCCTGGCCTCGCTGACCCGCCGGCTGGCAGCCGCGGCCTCGGCCGGGGTCGTGCTGGCTGCGCTGCTCGGCTGGGTACTCGCCGGTCGGGTCACCGGCCCGGTGCGGCAGCTGACGAAGCTCGCCGAGTCGGTGTCGGACACCCAGGATCTGTCCCGCCGCCTCGACCTCCCCGGCGACGACGAGCTCGCCCGGCTCGCCGCAGCCTTCGATCGCATGCTCGCCAGCCTCGCGCAGGCCCGTCACGCGCAGCGCCAACTGGTCGCCGACGCCTCCCACGAACTGCGAACCCCGCTGACCAGCCTGCGCACCAACATCGACCTGTTGCGTTCGGGGCTGCCACTCCCGCCCGACGACCACGACCGGTTGCTGGCCGACCTCGACGGCCAGCTCGGGGCCTTCTCGCGGCTGGTCGAGGGACTGGTCGAGTTGGCCCGGGGCGACCAGCCGCCGGCGACCCCCGATCACCTCGACCTGGCCGAGATCAGCGCCGAGGTCATCACCGAGGTCCGCCGCGACCACCCGACGGCCCGCATCACCCTGCGCGCGCAGGCCTGTCCGGTCGTCGGTGACCGCACCCGGCTGGCACGGGCCGTGCGCAACCTCGTCGACAACGCCGTGGTGCACGGCGGCGGCGAGGTCGAGGTCGAGGTCGTTGCCCCGGGCCTCACCGTCCGCGATCACGGCGACGGACTCGACCCCACCCTGCTCCCGCGGCTCTTCGAGCGGTTCACCCGGGGGCCCGACACCGGCGATCGGCCCGGATCCGGGCTGGGCCTGGCGATCGTGTGGCAGGTGGCCCAGACCCACGCGGGGAGCATCGAGGCCAGCAACGCGCCGGGTGGCGGCGCGGTGTTCCGCCTGCGGCTGCCTGCGGCCACCACCCCCTGAGCCCGACGGTCTCAGGCTCCTCTCAGGCACGCGCGCGATGCTCATCGTGAGCGGTCAGCCACCTCCCGTCCCTTGACCGCGCGGAGTGCGCCATGCATCCCACCACCCGTCCCCTGAGCGCCGTGCTGGCCGCGACCCTGGCCGCCGGCATGCTCGTGGTCTCCGGGGTCACCGCAGCGAACGCCGCACCAGCCGACCTCGATGTGGGAGTCCGCGACGACTGCCCCCTGAGCGAGGCGGAGCGGGCCGAACGCGCCGAGCTGCGTGCGCAGCGGCAGGCCGAGCGCGACGCGCGTCGGGCCGCGCGCAGC
>SKJO01000041.1 GCA_007121975.1 Nitriliruptoraceae bacterium
CCGCCGCGCCCACCGAGCCCAGCCAGCCCGCCGCGCCCACCGAGCCCGCCGTCCGCGAAGCCATGATCGTCGCGGGGGGCGCCGGCACCCGGCTGCGGCCGCTGACCGACACCACCCCCAAGCCCCTGCTGCCGTTCTGCAACGCGCCGCTGCTCGCCGGGATGCTGCTGCGCCTGGCCGAAGCCGGGGTGCGGCGGGTGTGGCTGGTGGTCGGCGCCGACCCCGCCCCGTTCGCGGTCCTCACCCCGCTGGCCGCAGAGCACGGGCTCGAGCTGCGCATGGTCCCCGAGCCCGAGCCGCTGGACACCGCCGGCGGGGTCCGCTCGGCCATCGGGGCGTGTGACGGGCCGGTGCTGGTACTCAACGGCGACGTGCTCACCGACGTGGACCTCGCCGCCGTGGGGCGCGGCCACCGCGAGGCGGGTGCGGACGCCACCCTCGTGCTCACCCGCGTGGCGGATACCTCGACGTTCGGGGTGTGCGTGCTCGACGGCGAGCGCATCACCGGGTTCGTCGAGAAACCGGCGCCGGGCACGCTGCCGGGCCACGACACGGTCAACGCCGGCACCTACGTGCTCGAGCCCGGCGCGCTGCTGCGCTTCGCGGCCGGCCGGCTGTCGTTCGAACGCGAGGTGTTCCCGGGCCTGGTCGCCGACGGCGCGCACGTGCGCGGGGCGGTGTCCGACGCGGCCTGGGCGGACCTGGGCACCCCCGAGCGCTACCTCGCCGGGCACCGCCTGGCACTGTCGGGCGCCCTGCGCTGGCCGACCCTGGACGCGGTGCCGCCCGATGACCACGGGGTGCGCCGCAGCGCCGACGTCGAGGTGGCACCCGACGCGATCGTCACCGGCCCAGCCCTGCTCGGACCCGGAAGCGTGCTGGGAGCGGGAGCCCGGGTCGGTCCCGACGTCGTGCTCGGTTCGGGCTGCCGCATCGGCGCGGGCGCGCAGCTCAGCGACAGCGTGCTCGCCGACGACACCGAGGTGGGATCGGGCGCCCGGGTGCAAGGGCTGGCGACCGGGCCCGGCGCGCGTATCGGGGCCGGGGCCCGGGTCACCGGCCCGGCCGTGCTCGGCGACGCCGCGGTGCTCCCCGACCGTGCCGAGCTCGGACCCGACGGGCGCCTCCCGGCAGGTTGAGCCCAGCCCGGGTCGGATCCGCGCGGCGGCAGCCCGGATCCGCGGGATCAGCTCCGCGCGGCGGCGGGTCGGATCCGCGCGGTCGGATCCGCGCCGCGGGTCAGCGGGGTCAGGAACTCGCGTGGGCGAGTGTTTCGCCGCGTGTGGAGGCCGGCGGGGACCGGCGGGCCCGGTCCTGGTCGCGAACTCGCGGCCGTCGGATCCGCGCCAGCTCAGGTGCGCTCGGCGACCGCGTCCAGCAGCTGCACCCAGGCGTCGACGAACTTCTGCACGCCCTGCGCCTCGAGCAGGTCGGTGACGTCGGTCAGGTCGATGCCGAGCCCGGTCAGCGCGTCGAGCTCGGCGCGCGCGGCGTCAAGCGCCGGGGTGATCGCATCGCCGGTGACCGCCGGCGCCGCCTCGACGGCATCCAGGGTCGCCTCGGGCATGGTGTTGACGGTGCCGGGGGCAACCAGCTCGGTGACGTAGCGCGCCGCGGGGTAGGCCGGGTCCTTGACGCCCGTGGAGGCCCACAGCGGCCGCTGCGGGTGGGCGTCGGCCGCGGCCAGCGGCTTCCACCGCGGTCCAGCGAGCGTGGCCAGGTGCGCACCGTACGCCAGCCGCGCGTTGGCGACCGCGGCGGTTCCGCGCACCGCTGCCGCTTCGGGGGTGCCGAGCGCATCCAGCCGCCCATCCACCTCGGTGTCGACCCGCGAGACGAAGAACGAGGCCACCGAGGTGACCTCGGCCAACGGCTGGCCGGCGGCCAAGCGGTCCTCGAGCCCGGCGAGGTAGGCGTCGATGGTCTCGCGGTAGCGCTCGAGGGAGAACAGCAGCGTGACGTTGACGCTGATGCCCTCGGCGATCAGTTGGCGCACCGCCGGCAGTCCCGCGGGAGTGGCCGGGACCTTGACCAGCAGGTTGGGGCGATCGACCTCGGCCCACAGCTCGCGGGCCTGCGCCAGCGTGCCCTCGGTGTCGTGAGCCAGGCGCGGGTCGACCTCGATCGACACCCGGCCGTCCTGGCGGGCCGAGGCCTCCCACACGGGGGTGAACAGGTCGCAGGCCCGGCGCACGTCGTCGGTGGTCAGCGCGCGCACGATCGCCTCGGCGTCCGCACCGTCGGCGGCGAGCGCGGCGATGTCGTCGGCGTAGCGGTCCGAGCCGGTGATCGCTGCCTGGAAGATGCTCGGGTTGGTGGTCACGCCCACCACGTCGCGCTCGGCGATCATGGCGGCGAGCCCGCCGGTGTCGAGTCGCTCGCGCGACAGGTCGTCGAGCCAGATCGCGACCCCCTGGCGGCTCAGCGCATCGGTGGGCTGCACGTCAGTGGACGATGTGGTGGACGGTGCGGTGCTCATCAAGCGCTCCTCGTCAGATCGAGCACGGCCTCGACGACGGCGTCGACGCTCACGCCGTGTTCGGCGAACAGTGCCGCGGGGTCCGCGCTGCCACCGTAGTCCTCGACGCCGAGGTGGCGGCCTCCGTCGCCGATCAGATGCCGCCATGACATCCCGATGCCAGCCTCGATCGAGATCCGGGCGGTGACCTGCGGCGGCAGCACCGCCGCGCGGTAGGCCTCGTCCTGGGCGGCGAACCACTCCTGGCAGGGCATCGACACGACCCGGACCGCGACCCGGCCGAGCAGCCGCTCGCGAGCCTCGAGCGCGAGGTGCACCTCGGAGCCGGTGGCCAGCAGCACCGCCTCGGGGCCGTCTCCCGGGCCGTCTCCCGGGCCGTCTCCCGGGCCGTCTCCCGGGCCGTCTCCCGGGCCGTCTCCCGGGCCGTC
>SKJO01000284.1 GCA_007121975.1 Nitriliruptoraceae bacterium
ATGGTGCACAACCTCGAGGTGTTCGGGATCCAGACCCAACTGCACCACCACGAGGTCGGCTCGGGCGGCCAGGGCGAGATCGGCATCGAGTTCGACACGATCTCCAAGATCGCCGACAAGTTGATGACCTTCAAGTACGTGGTCAAGAACACCGCAGCGGCGGCCGGCAAGACCGTCACCTTCATGCCCAAGCCGATCTTCGGCGACAACGGCTCGGGGATGCACACCCACCAGTCGCTGTGGAAGGACGGCGAGCCGCTGTTCTTCGACGAGTCGGGCTATGGCCAGCTCTCCGACACCGCGCGGTGGTACATCGGCGGGCTGCTCAAGCACGCCCGGTCGGTGCTCGCCTTCACCAACGCGACCACCAACTCCTACCGCCGGCTGGTGCCCGGCTATGAGGCTCCGGTCAACCTGGTGTACTCGGCCCGCAACCGCTCCGCGGCGGTACGCATCCCGATCTCGGGCGACAACCCGAAGGCCAAGCGCATCGAGTTCCGGGTTCCCGATCCGTCCTCGAACGCCTACCTCGCGTTCGCCGCGATGCTGATGGCCGGCATCGACGGGATCAAGAACCGCATCGAGCCCGCCGACCCGGTCGACAAGGACATCTACGACCTGCCGCCGGAGGAACTGCTCAACCTGCCAGCCGTCCCGCGGTCGCTGGAGGAGGCGCTCGCCGGTCTCGCCGAGGACCACGAGTTCCTGCTCGAAGGTGACGTGTTCACCGAGGACCTGATCGAGACCTGGATCGCCTACAAGATGGAGAACGAGGTCGCGCAGGTCGCCCTGCGTCCGCACCCGCACGAGTTCCAGATGTACTTCGACATCTAGTCCCCGCGAGCGGCCAGTCCGCACCCGCAGCACGAGGACCGAGCGCAGCGTCCTTCCCGGACCGCGCTCGGTCCTCTGCTCTTGCCGAACCGGTCAGCCGGCCTCGCTCGCGGCGAGGTGGATCCCGCCCCGCCGCAGGGCCGCCCCGACCTCCCCGATGGACAACGGCTTGTCGAGCACCAGCAGACCCCGCTGCTCGGCGGCTCGGTCGACCTGCTCGTCCCGCTGCGCGGTCACCAGCACCAGGGTCGCCTGCGAGAGCTCGGGCAGGTCGGCGATCCGGTCGGCGAGTGCGAACCCGTCCAGGCCCGGCATGACGACGTCGATGAAGGCGACCTGGGGCCGCAGGCGGCCGAGCATGAGCAGGGCCCGCATGGCGTCGCTCTCGCCCACGACGCTGACCTCCACGCCGAGCACCTGCGCCGCGTCCCGGACCAGGGAGGTGGCATCCTCGAGGTCGAGGGGTGAGTCATCGACACACAGGACGGTGGGCCGGCCCTCGTCACCCGGACGGTCCAGGCCGGCAGCGAGCTGCTCGAGGCGCCGCCGGTGCCGTGACTGCGGCTGACTACGGCCGGATTCCCAGGCGTTGACCGTACTGAACGACACACCCAGGAGCCGCGCCAGCCCCTCCTGGGTGAGATGCTCGCGGGTACGGATCTCCGCGACGAGTTCCTGGGCCGAACGGTCGGCCGGCAGCATGGTCACCTCCCCGTGAGCGGGCTGCAGCCAGCGGATGCCGACCACCACGGCTGGGTCACCAGGGAGCGCTGAGCGTCTCCTGCCCGGGAACCGAGCCGGGGTATACCATAGCGTGTCAGCCACCGCACCTTGGCCACCTCCCCGACCGCGAGCGCCCCCGCCCGACACAACGCTATGCGGTTCCACCTGGTCATGGCCGCGACCGCGTGCCGGCACCGGCCGGGTGCTCACCGAGCGCGGCGCATCCCCGGGCGAACTCCTCCGCGACACGCTGGGCGAGGTGGGCGAACTGCTCGCCGAGCGCCCGCTCCGGCGTCGGCCCCGAGGCTCCGCCATCGGTATCGAGCTGCCGCTTGGCCACCGTCTCCGCCTCGGCGCAGACCTCGCGCAGCCGCTCGAGCCCGAGGGTGGCTGCGTTGGACTTCAGGGTGTGGGCGGCGAGCCGGAAGCGCGCCGCATCCGGCGGATCGACGGCGCCGCACAGATCGTCGACGTAGCCGGGGGCGTGCTCGGCGAAGAGCGCGAGCAGCCGCTCGGAGAGCGGCCCGTCCGCCGTCCGACGCCGGGCCAGGCCGGCCAGCCGCGACGGGTCGAGCACCGGGGTCGCCACCTCGTCCACCGGCTCCTGAACCTCCGGCTGCCCGTCCCGGGATGGCGGGGGGTGCTCGCGGACCACCGCGGCGAGCAGGTCGAACAGCGCCGCCCGGTCGAAGGGCTTGAGCAGCACGGCATCCATGCCTGCGGCCAGGCACGCCTCGCGGTGGGAAGCCTCCCCATCGGCGGTGACGGCCACGATCGGCAGCCGGGAACCTGCCTCGCCACGGCGGATACGGCGGGTCGCGGTCAGCCCGTCGGTGCCCGGCATGTAGCAGTCCATCAGCACGACGTCGTAGGTCTCGCGCGCGACCGCGGCGACCGCGCCGGCCCCGTCCCCGACGACGTCCAGCCGCTGGACCAGACCGTCGAGGAACCCGCGCACCACCGCCTGGTTGATGGCGTTGTCCTCGGCCAGCAGCACCCGCAGCCCGGTCGGCCGCCAGGCCGCACGGGGTTCACCCGACGATCGGGTCGACGCCGCCACCTCGACCACCGGCAGCTCGACCCACACCCGGGTGCCCTCCCCCGGCCAGGAATGCAGACCCACCCGCCCGTCCATCAGGGTCACCAGCTCCCGCACGATGCTCAGCCCCAGCCCGCTCCCGTCCGTCCGGCGCGTCGAGGTGGGATCGACCTGCACGAACGGATCGAAGACCCGAGCCTGCGCGGCCAACGGGATCCCCACCCCGGTGTCCACCACCTCGAGGTGCAGGCGCACGCGGTCGTCGGCGGGATCGGCGTGGTCGGTGACCGCGCGGACCGTGACGGTGACCGAGCCGACGTCGGTGAACCGCACGGCGTTGCTGACCAGGTTGGTGACGATCTGGCGCAGCCGGTGCGCATCGGCGAGCACGTGGGCCGGCGCGGCGGGGTCGATCGAAGCGCGCAGCTCGATGTCCTTGCGGTCGGCCGCGACCCGGGCGGCGGCCACGACCCCGTTGATGAGCGCACGCAGGTCGGTGTCGCTCTCGACGAGCTCGAGGCGATCCTGCTCGATGCGGGCGATGTCGAGCAGGTCGTGCAGCATCGACAGCAGCCCCTGGGCGGCATCCCGGGCCGCGGTCACGTACCCGCGCTGGCGCTCGTCGAGCGGTTCATCGAGCAGCAGCTCGGTCATGCCGAGCACCCCACCCATCGGGGTGCGCAGCTCATGGCTGATGGTGGACAGGAACCGGGTCTTGGCCTCGCTGGCGACCTCGGCCTGCTCCCGGGCGCGGACCAGCTCACGCTCGGCCCAGGTACGGGCCAGCGCACCAGCGATGAGCTCGGCCACCGAGCGCAGGATGGTCGCGTCATCGATCGACCAGGCGTCCACCCGGGTGACGTGGTCCAGACCCAACGCCCCCACCAGCTCGCCCCCGACCAGCAGGGGGATCGCGATCACGGACCGTGCCCCGCGTGCCTGCAGCAGCACCTGCGCGTCACTGACGAGCTCGGCATCCGCGTCGCCGTCGATCAGCAACGGTTGGCCCCGCTCGAGCCATGCCAGGCTGGACGCCAGACGCGCCGGATCCAGGTCCCGGGTCGGCGTGTCCGCTGGGGGGATCCCGGGGCGGCACCACTCGTGGGTCGGATCCAGGCGCAGCGGGTCCTGGCGCACCCGCACGAGGGCGGCGCGGTCGGCACCGTAGACCCGACCCAGATCCTCGAGTGCGAGGTTCACCGCGGTGTCGTAGGCCTCCAACCCGACGAACCGGGCCGAGATGCGGGCCAGCACCGCCTCGAGCTCCAGGCGCCGCTGCTGCCGGGCCTGCTCGGCGCGCTGCCGGGTGAGGTCGATCACGACCCCGGCGAGCCGGACCGGTGCGCCCTGCTCGTTGCGCACGATCACCGCACGGATCCGCACCGGGACGCGGTGCCCGGCCCGGTGCGCGAGCTCGAGTTCGACCTCAAAGCGTTCGTCGCCGCGCCCGAGCGCAGCCTCGACCTCCCGCTCGACCCGAGCCCACTGTCCGTCGGCCGCCAGCCCGTGGAACACGTCGGGTCCGGCGGTGCCTCCCGGGTCCTCGCGACCCACCAGCCGGAACACCGCCGCCGAGTAGAAGGTCCGGCCGGTGAGCGCATCCCAGTCCCACACCGCGTCGTCGACCGCCTGCAGCGCCACCTCGAAGCGGTCACGCACCAGCGCCTCCTGGCGGCGGGCCTCGACCAGCTCGTGCTCGTAGCGGCGGCGCAGCTCGGCGTTGGCCAGCAGCTCGGCCAGCACCTCCAGCAGCTGACGCTCCTCGGGTTTCCAGTGGCGCGGACCCCGGACCGCATCGAAGCCGACGAACCCGAACACCTCGGGCCCCACGGCGATCGGCAGGGTCATCAGGGTCACGATGCCCTGGGGCTCGAGCACCTCGCGCACCCCGCTGTCGGCGGGCAGCGCACGGACGTCGGGGATGTGGATGACCTCGCCGCGCTGGTGGGTGTCGACCCAGTCCTGCACGTCCGACATCGGGGTGTCCTGCAGCTCGTCGATCTGCGGCTCGATACCCGGTGCGCACCACTCGTGGGTGTTGCACACGCGCTGGGCGGCGAAGTCGTAGGCGAACACGTAGGCCCGGTCCACCCCCACGAACGCGCCGGTCTGCGCCAGCGCGGTGTCGATCGCGGCGTCGAGCTCGGTGACCGGGGTGTTGACGAACCCGACCGCGAGCCCCATCAGCAGCCGCTGGAAGTCCGAGCCCTCGCGCAGCAGTCGCACCGAGCGCACCCGCTCGGTGATGTCGCGGCGGAAGCCGACCACACCGCGGATCCGGCCATCGGCGTCGCGGTAGGGGGTGCGCTCGTGCTCGTAGCTGCGCCCGGAGGCCGCATCGCGGTACTCCTCGCGGACGCTGACCTCCGCGTGAACGACCTCACGGGTCGCGGCGATGCACCGCTCGCCGAGCTCGGCGGTGAGCACGTCGGTGGGCAGCCGACCCACGATCTGCGAGCGGTCGCGCTCGAGCCACGCCGTGAACGCGGTGTTGACCTCGAGGTAGCGCCCCTCGGTATCGGTCAGCCAGACCGGGTAGGGCAGGGCGTTGAGCAGCTCCTGCTGCCGGTGCTCGAGGTTGGCCAGGCTCTGCTCGGCCAGCGCACGCCGACGCTCCTGTTCCGCGGTGACGAGCGGGCGGGCGAGCACGTCGAGCACCGGAGCGAGCTCGGCCGCGAAGCGGGGGTCGAGGGCCCGCGGGCGGCTGAGCACCAGCACCCCGTAGCGCGGCAGTCGGAACACGTGGTGCACCGCATCGCGCCCCGGCTGCTGCCAGGACGGCTCGGTCGACTCCGCCGCCGTGCGCACCACCTCGGCCTCGACCTCGCGCCACTCGGGTCGGTCGCGCAGGACCCGGGGGGTGACGTGGACCGTGCGGGCGCCCTCGGCCCCCACCGCGATGACCCCCGCACCGAGCGAGCCGGTCCGGCGCACCAGCAGCGGCAGAGCCCGGGCCAGCAGGCGGTCGGGATCCGACTCCCCGCCCAGCGACAGCGCGAGCTCGAGCAGGACCTGTTGCCGGAGACGGTCAGGCATCAGAGCTCCCGGTCGCTGCCTCCCGACGCACGGTAGGCGCCCCTCGCGTCGAACGCACCGCGTCAGAATACCGCGCTGAGCGCCGGTTCCACTACCTATCGTCACCGCTCGGCAGCAGGACGAACCACCGACCTCGTGGGTCCGAACCTGCAAGGATCGCTGAACTGGAGCCTCGATGTCCGATGATCGCCACGAGCCGGAGCTCACCGTTCCCGCCGAACTCGAGCGCGACCACCTCGCCGAGGCCCGACGGATCGTGGCGCGCAGCCACCGCCGCCCGCTGGTGCGTTCCCGCTCCGTGGCACCCGCGCCGCGCACGCCGACCTCCCGGGCGCGGCGAGCGGCGTACGCGGCCCACGGCTTCGCGCTGCTGCTGCTGGTGTTGCTGGCCCTGCTCACCGGCATCTGGGGGATCGCGGCGGCGATGGGCGGCGTGGTCCTGATCTCGCTGGGGGTGGTGCTGCGCACGATCGCGGCGCTGTCGACCCCACTCTCGTCGGCCGGCGACCGAACCCGGCTACGGACCGATCGATCCGGCTGAGAACGTGGCCGGGTCGAGTTGATCCGGCAGACACAGCAGCTCGAGGTCCTGCTCGCGGCGCGCATCGACCTCGCGCGGACTGGCGAGCTGCTCTCCGTCGGGCCCGAGCACCAGTCGCACGAGCGGGCGGTCGACGTTGGCGGGATGGATCTCGGCGACCACGCCGCGGCAGCCGCGGTGGGCCCCCCTCACGACCTCGACCCAGCGGCCGGCCGGATACCGCGGGACCAGGGTGCGCATCGCCTTGACCACGTCGCGGTTGAGATGGCGGCCGACCATCCCCTCGATGATGCGCATGACCTCGTCGGGCAGCACCGCCTTGCGGTAGGGCCGGTCCGAGCTCAGCGCGCTGTAGACGTCGGCGACCGCGGCGATCTCGGCGATCAGCAGCAGCCGGCCGGCGCCGATGCGCTCGTGCTCGGCGCGCCCGGCGACCGTGTTGTCGCCGACCAGCCCGCGCGGGTAGCCGGCACCGCGCTGCTGCTCGTGGTGCTGGTAGGCGACGTGGGCGGGCAGCAGGCTCTGGATCGGCATCCGACGTACCAGCTCGTAGCCCATCAACGGGTGCTTCTTGACCTCGGCGAACTCCTCGTCGGTGAGCGGTCCGGGCTTGTCCAGGATCGCCACGTCGAGGTAGGACTTGCCGATGTCGTGCAGCAGGCAGCCAAGCGCGAGCTCCCGCAGCCGGTCGCGCGGCATGCCCAGCCGCTTGCCGATCAGCGTGCCGATCACCGCGACGTCGACCGAGTGCTGGAAGGTGTACTCGTTGTGGGTCTTGAGCGACTCGAGCCCGGCGACCGTGGAGGACTCGATGATCTCGGTGATCAACTGCTCGACGCCGGCGTAGAGGTTGGCCATCGCCTCACGACCGTCGTCGCCGAGCTCGAGTTCCTGCTCGCCGAGATTGGAGACGGCGCCCTCGACGCCGCCCTGCGCGCCCGCTCCCCGCTCGCTCGCGACCCGCATCACCGTGGCGAAGGTCTGCTCGACGTAGGTCGTGACCGTGCTGCGCACCTGCTGGCTGACCACGTCCTCGGGCGCCACGTCGTCGGCGAGCCCGTCGCGGATGTAGATCGCGACCAGCCCCCGGCGTTCGAGCGCGCGGATGTAGCGCTCGTTGAGCGGGGTCCCGGCCACCAGCAGCGGGGTCCCGGCCTCGGTGTACAGGGTGGTCGCGATCACATCGCCCGGCTCGAGGCTGGTGACGGCCTGCCGGTACATCGCAACCCCCCGGGGGTGTGGTTCGAGGACCCGCCGGGGGGCGGTCCGGTGATCGGGGCACCGTGACCTTAGCGCGCGGGCGCCGGGGTCAGCGGCGCAGCGGCTCGCCAGCCTCGGCCTTGGCCACCAGCGAGGCCGGGGGCACGAAGCGCTCGCCATAGCGGTCGGCGAGTTCCTTGCAGCGGGCGACGAAGCCGGTGGTGCCGCCGGGGTACTGGTCGACGTACTGCGCCACGCCGCCGGTCCAGGCCGGGAACCCGATGCCGAAGATCGAGCCGATGTTGGCGTCGGCGAAGGTCTCGATCACTCCCTCGTCGAAGCACTTGACGGTCTCGAGCGCCTCGGCGAACAGCATCCGCTCCACGAGGTCGACCAGCGGCAGGTCCGCCTCACCGGAGGTGACGTGCTCGAGCAGGCCCGACCAAAGTCGCTGGCGGGTGCCGTCCTCGGCGTAGTCGTAGAACCCGGCACCGCCCGACCGACCCTCCCGGCCGTGCTGCTCGACCATCGCGTCCAGGATCGCGAAGGCCGGGTGCGGCTGGTAGGCCAGGCCCTCCCGCTCGGCTGCGGCCCGGTACTCGGCCTCGATCTTGCGGGGCAGCGTGAGCGTCAACTCGTCCATCAACTGCAGCGGCGGAGCGGGGTAGCCCGCCTGCTCACCGGCCCGCTCGATGGTGACCGGGTGCACGCCCTCGCCGAGCATCGCCACCGCCTCGTTGAGGAAGGTGCCGATCACCCGGGAGGTGAAGAACCCGCGGGAATCGTTGACCACGATGGGGGTCTTCTTGATCTGCTGCACGACGTCGACCGCACGGGCGATCGCCGCATCCGAGGTGCGCTCGCCGCGGATGATCTCCACCAGGGGCATCTTGTCGACCGGCGAGAAGAAGTGCAGCCCGACGAAGTCCTCCGGGCGGGTGACGCCGGTGGCCAGCTCGGTGATCGGCAACGTCGAGGTGTTGGAGCACAGCAGCGCGTCGTCGGCCAGCACCCCCTCCACCTCGGCGAACACCCGGTGCTTGAGCTCGGTGGACTCGAACACCGCCTCGATCATCAGATCGCAGCCGGCGAGGTCGGCCACGTCCGCGCTCGGGGTGATCCGGTCGAGCAGCGCCTGGCCCTTGTCCTGGCTGACCTTGCCCCGCGAGACGCCCTTGGCGACCAGCTTCTCGGAGTAGGCCTTGCCCCTGGTCGCCGCCTCGAGGCTGACGTCCTTGAGCACCACCTCGATGCCGGACTTGGCGCACTGGTAGGCGATGCCCGCGCCCATCATGCCCGCGCCGAGCACCGCCACCCGGGTGGCGCGCCACGGCTCGTAGCCCTCGGGGCGCGATCCGCCCTTCTCGATCGCCTGCAGGTCGAAGAAGAACGCCTGGGTCATGTTCTTGGCCTGGGGCGAGTTGCACACCAGGTCCACGAAGTAGCGGGTCTCGATCTCGAAGGCGCGCTCGACGGGCACACCCGCGCCCTCGATGGCCGCGCACATGATGTGGTGGGGGGCCTGGTAGTGCGCCCCCTTGAGCTGCTTCTTGAGGTTGGCGGGGATCGCCGGGGAGTTGGTCGCGAACATCGGGTGCTTGGGGGCGCCGCCGGGAATCTTGTGCTTGGGAGCGTCCCAGGGCTGTACGGCCTCGGGGTTGTCGGCGATGAAGGCGCGCGCGGCGACGAGCGCGGCGTCGGCGTCGGGGGCGACCTCGTCGATCAGTCCGAGCTCGACGGCCTTGGCCAGGCGGTGGCGCTGGCCCTGCAGCAGCACGTTCATCAGCGCGTTGACGATGCCCAGCATCCGCACGGTGCGCACGACCCCGCCGGCGCCGGGCAGCAGGCCCAGGGTGACCTCGGGCAGACCGAACACGGCCTTGGGGTTGTCGATCGCGACCCGGCGGTGGCAGGCCAGCGCGATCTCGAGCCCGCCACCGAGCGCGGTGCCGTTGAGCACGGCGACGACCGGGACGCCCAGCGTCTCGAGCGCCCGCAGGGCCGCCTGGTTGGCCGCGGTGCTCGTCGCAACGTCCTCGGCGTCGTCGGGGGTGGCCTGGATCAGCTCGCGCAGGTCACCGCCAGCGAAGAAGGTCGACTTCGCCGAGGTGATGATCACCCCGCGCAGCGTCTCGCGGTCGGCCTGCAGGGCCCGCACGACGCGGTCGAAGTCCGCGACGAAGCCGGCGCGCATGGTGTTGACCGGCTGGGTCGGGTCGTCGAGGGTCAGCACGACCACGCCGTCGTCGCCGGCCTCGATGCGGATGGTGTCGGTGGTCAGGGTGCTCAGGGTGCTCACGGTCGGTCCTCGTGGGTCGCGGGGCGGGTGCCGGTGGCGGGCGGGGGTCAGACGCGCTCGACGATGGTCGCGATGCCCATGCCGCCGCCGATGCACAGCGTCACGAGCCCGGTGGTCAGGTCCCGACGCTCGAGTTCGTCGACGATGGTGCCGAGCAGCATCGCGCCGGTCGCCCCCAGCGGGTGGCCCATCGCGATCGCGCCACCGTTGACGTTGGTGACGTCGTGGTCCACGCCGAGGTCGCGCATCAGCTTCAACGCCACCGAGGCGAATGCCTCGTTGATCTCGATCAGGTCGAGGTCGTCCACGGTCATGCCCGCCTTGGCCAGGGCCTTGCGGCTGGCCGGTGCCGGACCGGTGAGCATGATGGTGGGCTCGGAGCCGATCACCGCGGCGGCACGGATCTTGGCCCGCGGGGTCAGCCCGTGGCGCCGCCCTGCTTCCTCACTGCCGAGCAGCACGAGGGCCGCGCCGTCCACGATCCCCGAGGAGTTGCCCGCGGTGTGCACGTGCTCGATGGCCTCGACCCGGGTGTAGCGCTGCAGCGCCACGGCGTCGAAGCCGCCAGCCTCACCGATCACGGCGAAGGAGGGCTTGAGCGCGCCGAGTGCCTCCATCGTGGCGTCGGGCCGGACCGTCTCGTCGCGGTCGAGGATGATCCGGCCGCTGAGGTCGCGCACCGGCACCACCGACCGGTCGAAGCGGCCGTCGGCCCAGGCCTTGCCGGCCCGGACCTGCGACTCGAGCGCGAAGGCGTCCACGTCCTCGCGGGTGAAGCCCTCGGTGGTGGCGATCAGGTCCGCGGAGATGCCCTGGGGGACGAACGAGGTCGCGTAGTTGACCTCGGCGTCCATCGCCCAGGGATCCCCGCCCGAGCCCATCGGCTCGCGCGACATCGACTCCACGCCCCCGGCCAGGATCAGGTCCTCCCAGCCCGAACGCACCCGCGCGGCCGCCTGGTTGACCGCCTCGAGCCCGGAACCGCAGTAGCGGCTGAGCTGCTGGCCGGCGACCGGCTCGGGCATCCCGGCGAAGATCGCCGCGGTGCGTGCGACCACGCCGCCCTGGTCGCCGTGGGGCTCGACGGTGCCGAGCACCAGGTCGTCGATCTGCGCCGGATCGAGCTCCGGGTTGCGCGCACGCACCTCGTCGAGCAGGCCCGCGACGAGTTGCACGGGCTTGACGGTGTGCAGCGATCCCGTGGCCTTGCCCTTGCCGCGGGGGGTGCGAATGGCGTCGTAGACGTAGGCGTCGGTCACCGGGCTGGTCCTCTCCTCGACCGCG
>SKJO01000339.1 GCA_007121975.1 Nitriliruptoraceae bacterium
ACCAGGCGCAGCCACACCCCGTCGAGGCTGGCAACCAGCGCCACGGCGCCGGCGACCAGCACCACCCCCTGCACCACGAACACCGCCAGCTGCGCCTCCCCGAGGCCGCCGGGCAGCAGCTCGAAGGCACCCACCCCCCACCCCAGCACCGTGGCGGCGGCCGCGATACGGGCCGGGCGTTCCGGCAGCAGCCGACGCAGCAGCGGGATCGCGGCCAACGCGGCGATCGGCACGCCGAGCAGCAGCGGGACCGCAGCCTGCGCGGCGAAGCCGGCCACGCTGAGCGTGACGCCCGCCAGCGTCCCCACGCCACCCAGCACCAGGGTGCGGGGACGCACCCCGACGGCCGGGGGTTCGGGCAGGTCCCGGATCGCGCGGATCACGTTCAGGCGGGCGATGCGCAGGCTGGTGAGCCAGATCGTGACCAGCGAGATCGTCAGCCCGATCAGGCCGCCGAGCACGAGGCTGCGGGGGTCGACGACCAGCCCGAAGCTCAGTCCCTGCTCGCCCATGCCGTAGATGGCGCCGGCAACCCGGGCCACACCCCAGCCGATCCCGACGCCGGCCAGCGTGCCCAGTGCGGCGGCCACGGTCGCGTACCACGCTCCCTCGAGGGCGAAGGCCCGGGTCAGCCGGCCTCGCGTGAAGCCCAGCGCCCGCAGCATGCCGAGCTCGGTCTTGCGTTCCTCGGCCAGCATCACGAACAGGTTGACCAGCAGCAGGATGCCGGCCAGCACACTGAACGACCCGATGGTCGAGAACAGCTCGGTGAAGGCCGCGCCGGTCTGCTCGGCGTCATCGAGCAGATCGGCCTTGACCGGGTCGATGCTGACCCCGGGGAGCTGGGCCACGGCCGGCGCCAGGGCCGTCACGGCCTGCGGTGACACCGCACGGGTGTCGAACACCCCGCCGGTCAGCGACACCAGCACCAGCGGGTCGGGGGGTGCGGCCGCGACGCTCGGATCCGCGTCGAGGGCGTCGAAGGTCCCGGGGGCCACCAGGCCGCCGGTGAAGCCGGCGAGTCCGACCTCCTCGAGCACGGCGGTGACCTCGAGGTCCCGGGTGGTGCCGTAGGCGTGCAGGCGCACCTGCGTGCCCGGGTCGACCCCGAGGCGCTCGGCGGTGCGCTCGTTGAGCACGATCCCGTCGGCGCGCAGGCCGTCGCCGGGCAGCGACGCCAGGCCGGTGCTGGCCACGTCCCCCCCGAAGTGGCGCGCCACCTCGACGTCCACCTCCAGCAGCCCCACCGAAGGCAGCGCCCGCTGGTCTTGGCCGCCGGCCGCCCCCGCCTCGAGCGCGACCTGCGCCCGGCGTGCGGGCAGCACCCCGTCGATCTCGGGCAGGTCCGCGGCCACCACCTCGGCGACCAGGCGGTCGAGGTCGGCCGGGTCGTTGGGGGTCAGGGTGAGGTCGACCGGGCCGAGCTGGGTGCGCGCCACGTCCGTGATCGAGCCGTCGACGATGTCGCCGACCACGAAGCTGGAGGTGATGATGGCGGTGCCGAGCATCGCGCCAGCGACCACCAGCACCGCCTCGCCACGCCGGCGTCGGGTGTTGCGGCGGGCGAGCGTCGCCAGCGAGCCGTCGCGGAGCACGGTGGCGAGCAGGGGCAGGAGCAGGACGGCGACGAGCGCGCCGAGCAGCGTGAGGGCGGTCATCAGGCCACCTCGAGGTGGGCGTCGGTGCTGGGGCCGTCGGCGACGATCCGGCCGTCACGGACCTGCACGAGCCGGTCGCCGGCGCGTCCGAGCTGCTCGTCGTGGGTGACGACCACCAGCGCCTGGCCGGCCGCGTGCACCTCGTGGAGCAGCTCGACGATCCCGCCGGCGGTATGGCTGTCCAGCGCGCCGGTGGGCTCGTCGGCCCACACGATCGCCGGTTCGGCGACCAGGGCCCGGGCGACGGTGACCCGCTGCTGCTCGCCGCCGGAGAGCTGCCCGGGACGGTGCCCGGCGCGCTGCGCGAGCCCGACCCGGGCCAGCAGCTCCTGCGCGCGCGCCCGGGCATGGCGGACGGGGACGCCGGTGACCAGCAGCGGCAACTCGACGTTCTCGACCGCGGACAGCACCGGGATCAGGTTGAAGGACTGGAACACGAAGCCCATGCGGGTTGCCCGCAGGCGGGTGCGCTCCCGGTCGGAGCAGGCGAACAGGTCCTGCCCGTCGACGTGGACCGTGCCCGCGTCGACGTCGTCGAGCCCCGACAGGCAGTTGAGCAGGGTGGTCTTGCCGTTGCCCGACGGACCCATGACCATCACCAGCTCACCGGCGTGGACGTCGAGGTCGGCGCCGCGCAGGGCCGTCACCTCGTGGCTGCCGGTGCGGTAGGTCTTGGTCACGCCACGGGCGGACAGGATCGGTTCGGTCGGCTGCATGGGGGGCTGCATGGGGGGCTGCATCGTCGGGATCTCCGGCGCCGCTCAGGGGCGCATCGTGGGCATCGGGGCGCCTGGGCCAGGGGCTGTCGGCGTCGATGCTGACGCTACGGACGGCCGCTGCGCCTGCCATCGGGGACGACCCCGAGGTTCGACCCGGAACCCGACCCTGAGCGCGCCCCGGGAACGCCCCGGGAACGCCCCGGGAACGCCCCGGGGGTACGACCCTGAGCCCGCCCCGGGGAGAGGCCCCTGCGCAGGGCGTTACGCGTGCCGGGCGTCCCGCCGCGACAGGTGGGGGACAGGCCGGGCGCGCAGGCTGCAGCCATGAACCTGGTGACGCGTGCGCAGGAATGGCCCGATGAGCGGCGACCCGTCGGTCGCGGTCGGCGGTCGGTCGGCGCTCGGTCAGCTGTCGATGGCGGTGCGGGCCAGCAGGTCGCGTACCTGCGCGGACAGCTCGGGGTCGTCGAGCGAGGCGCCGAGCCGTGCCGCCTCGCGGGCACACCCGGCCGCGGCCAGCAGCT
>SKJO01000515.1 GCA_007121975.1 Nitriliruptoraceae bacterium
CCGTCGTCGTCGAACACGCCGAGCGCGCCGTAGCGAGCATCACCCACCGCGCAGGCCGCGGCCACGATCCGTTCGAGCACGGTCTGGACGTCGAGGTCGCCGGTGACCGAGACCACCGCATCGATCAGGCGCGACAGCCGGGACACGTCGTGGACGCGGGCGTCGGTCGCGTCGGCAGGATCGGTGGCGTCGGCAGGATCGGTGGCGTCGGTTGCAGGGGATGGCGGGGACACGGGGCGGGGCAACCTCCACACGGAACGGTCGGCGGCAGTCTACTCTGGCGCCCGTCCCGACCCCGGAGCCTGACCGTGACCATCCGCGTCTTCCTCGTCGACGACCACGAGGTGGTGCGCCGCGGCCTCAAGGACCTGCTCGACGCCGAAGACGACCTCGAGGTGGTGGGTGACGCGGCCACGGCTGGCATGGCGCTGGCCGGGATCGCGGCCACCTCGCCGCAGGTGGCCGTGGTCGACGTGCGCCTGCCCGACGGCAACGGTGTCGAGGTCTGCCGCGAGGTGCGCGCCCGCGACCCGCGGGTGGCGGTGCTGATGCTGACCTCGTTCGGCGACGACGAGGCGCTGTTCGACGCCATCATGGCCGGCGCCGCCGGCTACCTGCTCAAGGACATCAAGGGCCCGGACCTCGTCGATGCGGTGCGGCGGGTGTCGACCGGCGACTCGTTGCTCGACCCGTCGGTCACCGGCAAGGTGCTCGAGCGGCTACGGCGAGGCGACGACGAGGACCCGCGGCTCAAGAGCCTGTCGGATCAGGAGCGTCGGATCCTGGCGCTGATCGCCGAGGGCCTGACCAACCGGCAGATCGCCGAGCGCATGCACCTGGCCGAGAAGACGGTCAAGAACTACGTCTCCAACCTGCTCGCCAAGCTCGGGATGCAGCGCCGTACCGAAGCTGCCGTGTTCTACACCCAGATCGAGCAGGGCGAGGCCTAGTCCCACCATCCCCGGCCGGGTGGTCCCCCAAGGTCGGGACGTCGGGCCCTGCCTGCCGGGCGCCCGCTCGTCGACGCTGCCAGGGACCACTGGTGAGGAGCGCACGGTGAGTGACCCCGAGACCAAGCCTGCCGCGGCAGAGGCCGCGACCGACCGTCACGGCCTCGAGGTGATCGGCATGGCGCAGTGCATGGCACTGCTGCGTAGCCGACCACTGGGGCGGCTCGCCTACCTCGACAGCGGCGCGCCGACCGTGGTTCCGGTCAACCACCTGGTGGACGGGCCCACCGTCGTGCTGCGCAGCATGCAGGGCGGCAAGCTCGACGCCGCCATCGTCGAGGCCCCCGTGGCCTTCCAGCTCGACGATCACGACCCGTCGCGGGGCACGGGCTGGAGCGTGCTGGTGCGCGGCCGGGCCGTGCTCATCGAGGACCCGGAGCTCGAGGCCCGGTTCGCCGACGAGCTCGACTCGTGGGCGATCGATGCCGACACGCCGGTGAGCTGGATCCGCATCGTGCCCGACGAGATCTCCGGACGCCGCCTGCAGCGCACCGGCGACTGAGCGGCGCGATCGGGCCGCCGGGGGTGCCAGCCGACCCCCGCGAGCGGCCGTGCCGGCGCACGGTACGCTGAGTTCCGGGCGCCGCCCCCGGCGCCGAAGATGCCCCCGGGGAGCTCGGGACAGCCGGGCTGAGAGGGAGGCCACCGCAGCTTGACGCTGTGAGCGCCACCGACCCGTGGAACCTGCCCTGGGTAATGCCAGCGGAGGAAGGTGGCCTGTGGTCACGGCCGAGTTGTCCCCGACGTCCACGTCGCCGTCCACGGCGATCGTGCTCGCGGGCGGTGAGCTCGTCGACGAGCACCTGGCGGCGCACGATCTGCCGGACCGCCTGCCCGACGATGCCGTGGTCATCGCGGCCGACTCCGGCCTCGGGGTCGCGACGCGGCTGGGCCTGCGGGTCGATCTGGTCGTCGGCGACCTCGACTCCGTCGACCCCGCGCAGCTTGCGACCGCACAGGCCGCCGGCGCGCAGGTCCGGAGCCACCCCGCCGCCAAGGACGCCACGGACCTCGAGCTCGCCCTGGGCGAAGCCCGCGACCTCGGCGTCTCCCGCGTGGTGATGGTGGGCGGCCACGGCGGTCGCACCGACCACCTGCTGGCCGGTGCGCTGCTGCTGGGCGCCGACCTGCTCGCCGACGTCGAGGTGGTGGCCTACCTGGGCCCCGCGACCCTGACCGTGGTGCGCGGCTCGGCGAGCCTGCACGGCCGACCCGGCGAGTACGTCAGCCTGCTCGCGCTGCACGGTCCCGCCCGCGGGATCACCACCGACGGGTTGCTCTACCCGCTTCAGGACGAGGACCTCGTCCCAGGTTCCACCCGGGGGGTCAGCAACGAGCTGGCCCGGACCACCGCCCACCTGGCGCTGCGCGCCGGGGTGCTGCTGGCGGTGCAACCGGGTGAGCTCGGTACCCATCTCGCGAACCAGGGAGCACCCCCATCATGAACCCACCCACCCCCGCCGTTGCACGAACCCGGCGCCTGACCGCCGTCCTGGCCGCCGCCATCGCCGCGGCCGTCCTGCTCGCCGCCTGCGGACCGGCCACCGACGACCCCGATGACACCGCCGCGCCGGACCCGGCCGACGACCCGGCCGACGACCCGACCGACGACCCGACCGACGACCCGACCGACGACCCGGCCGACGAGCTCGAGCCCGATCCGGAGCTCGAGCCCATCGAGCTGGTGCTGGTCACCCACGACTCCTTCAACGTCTCCGAGGAGGTCTGGGCCGCCTTCACCGAGCAGACCGGCATCGTGGTGACCCTTGCCCCGCTCGGCGACGCCGGCACGATGGTCAACCAGGCCATCCTCACCCGCGACAACCCGCAGGGCGACGTGCTGTTCGGCGTCGACAACACCCTGCTGTCGCGCGCACTGGACGCC
>SKJO01000412.1 GCA_007121975.1 Nitriliruptoraceae bacterium
ACCACACCGGGGTCGGTGGCGGGTCCGGGACACGGGCATCGGCCCCGCGACGGGGCACGCCCGCGCGGCAGCGTACCGCCCGGGCCGTGGCCCGTGGCCGGGCGGCCTCAGCTCGGGGGACGGTCCTCGCCGCGGGCCCACGCGGTCAACCGGGCGACGAGGTCGTTCTCGCGGGGCACGGTCAGCAGCAGCACGTCGCCGGTCAGGAGACGGGTGTCGCCGCTTGGCACCACCACGCGGTGGTTGCGCACGATGGCGGCGACCCGGG
This sequence comes from Nitriliruptoraceae bacterium, assembly GCA_007121975.1. GTDB lineage: Bacteria > Actinomycetota > Nitriliruptoria > Nitriliruptorales > Nitriliruptoraceae > SKJO01. The sequence continues at coordinate 269 of SKJO01000412.1, forward strand.
CCGGGCCGAGCCCGGGCAGGTCCCGCAGGCGCTGACCGGCGACGACCAGCTCGTCGGTGATCGTGAGCTCCACCATGTCGACGTCGATCCCATCGAGCGGCAGCGCCTCGGCGACCGGCGACCAGGCCGGCCGCTCGGCGGTCACCCCCAACCTGCGCACCAGCGGCTGCAGGCTCAGCCCCTGCACCAGCACGGAGACGACTACGACGAAGAACACGACGTCGAACAGCACGGCACCGCCGGCCACCCCCGCGGTGTAGGGGAACGTGGACAGCACGATCGGCACCGCACCGCGCAGCCCCGCCCAGGACACCACCGCCTGCTCCCGCCACCCCAGCCGCGAGCCCAGGCTGCACAGGGCGACCGCCACGGGCCGGGCGACCAGGACCAGGATGAGCGCCACCGTCAGCGCCTGCGGTGCGACCGCCAGCAGCCGGCTGGGCACGACCAGCAGGCCCAGAAGCAGGAACAGGCCGATCTCGGCGGTGTTGGCCAGCGCCTCGTGGAACCCGAGCACCGAGCGGCGGTGCCGGGGCACCAGCGCCCCGACCATCAGCCCGGCGAGGTAGACCGCGACGAACCCCGATGCCCCGAGCCAGGCCGCCACCCCGTAGGCCACCCCGGCCACGGCCGCGGCCACCACCGGATACAGGCCTTCGACGCCGAGGTCGATGCGCCGCAGCAGCCCCACCCCGACCAGTCCGACGGCCGCGCCCACCAGCGTGCCGCCGAGCAACTGCAGCGCCGCGAACCCGACCCACTGGCCGAAGGTCGTGCCGGTCTGCACGGTCGCGATCAGCCCGACGGTGAGCATCACCGCGAACGGGTCGTTGGCCCCGGACTCCATGCGCAGGATGGCCGACACCCGACGCGGCAGCGCGGTGGTGCGCATCATCGAGAACACCGCGGCGGCGTCGGTGGAGGCCACCACCGCCCCCAGCAGCAGCGCGGTGACCAGGTCCACGCCGAACAGCAGCCACACTCCCAGCCCGGTGAGCCCCGCCGTCACCGCCACGCCGACGGTGGCCAGCAACGACCCCGGCAGCGCCGCCAGCCGCAGGTCGGTGGGCTTGGTGGTCAGGCCGCCCTCGAACAGGATGAACAGCAGGGCGATGGCCCCGAGGTCGCGCACCAGGGCCGGGTCGTCGAGGTCGAGCCAGCCGGCACCGTCGACGCCCACGGCCATCCCCAGGCCCAGGAACAGCAGCGCGCTCGGGATCCGCAGCCGGTCGCCGAAGCGGGCCGCGAGGGCGGCGACCAGCACCGAGCCGAGCAGCAGCACCGCCACGACGAACACCAGCCGGTCGATGCCCAGCTGAAGCTCCATGCGCCCTCCGGGTCGGCTGCGGGTCGGCTGCGGGTGGCGTGAGGATCGCGCGGCGGACCGCGCGGCGGACCTCAGGTGGTGTCGTCGAACAGGGTGGGCCTCGCGGCCGGTCGCGCGTCGGGCTCCCCACCCGGATCCGTGCCCGGCGGGGCGGGCAGCTCCCGACCCAGGTGCTGGTAGGCACCCGGGGTCGCGATCCGTCCCCGCGGGGTGCGCTGCAGCAGTCCACAGCGCAGCAGGAAGGGCTCGACCGCATCCTCGACGGTATCCGGCTCCTCGGCCACCGCGGTGGCCAGGGTGGTCAGCCCCACCGGCCCGCCACCGAAGCCGTCCACGACCGCCTCGAGCACCCGGCGATCCAGGCGGTCGAGCCCGAGCTCGTCGACGTCGAACACCGCCAGCGCCGCCCGTGCCACCTCGAGGTCGACGGTGCCCTCGGCCTCGACGTCGGCGTAGTCGCGCACCCGGCGCAGCAGCCGGTTGGCGATGCGCGGGGTGCCGCGTGAGCGGCTGGCGACCTCGGCCGCCCCCTCGTCGTCGATCGGGATGCCGAGCAGCCCGGCGGTGCGCCGCACGATGCGCAGCAGCTCCTCGACCTCGTAGTGCTCGAGCTGGGCGGAGAACCCGAAGCGGTCCCGCAACGGTGAGGAGATCAGCCCGGTGCGGGTGGTCGCGCCGACCATCGTGAAGCGCGGCAGCTCGAGGCGGATGGAGCGGGCACCGGGTCCCTTGCCGACCACGATGTCGAGCTCGAAGTCCTCCATCGCCGGGTACAGCACCTCCTCGACGGTGCGCGGCAGGCGGTGCACCTCGTCGACGAACAGCACGTCGCCGGGCTCGAGGCCGGTGAGGATGGCGGCGAGATCGCCCGGGCGTTCGATCGCCGGGCCCGAGGTGGCCCGGAACTGCGCGCCGACCTCGTGGGCGACGATGGCGGCCAGCGTGGTCTTGCCCAGGCCCGGTGCGCCCGACAGCAGCACGTGGTCGGCGGACTGCCCGCGCCGGATCGCGCCGGCCAGCACCAGCTGCAGCTGCCGACGAACACGGTCCTGACCGATGAACTCGTCGAGTCGGGCCGGGCGCAGCCGCGCGTCGACGTGGTCCTCGCCCGGCAGCACCTCGACGTCGAGCACGTCGTTGTCGTTGCCACCGGCGGCGTCGCTCGGCCCGCCACGCTCGGGGCGGGCAGCAGGGTCGGGTCCCGGTGCGGCCATCAGCGGCTCCCGTCGGCGGTGCTGCCGGCCAGCGTGCGAAGCGCCCGCCGCAGCAACGTCGAGGTGTCGGCGGCCCCCGGCGAC
>SKJO01000102.1 GCA_007121975.1 Nitriliruptoraceae bacterium
ACCGCCCCCGACGACGATCGCCTGCCCGGACGCCTGCAGGCGACCTTCTGGCCGGGTGAGCCCGTGCCCTCGGTCGGGCACCTGGCCCTGTGGGGGCTGCCGGCCGACGACCTCGAGGCGGCGATGCGGGCCCTGGGCTTCGCGGCCGGACGTCCGGCCACGCTGCGCACGGTGCTGCCCCGCACCGCCCGGGCCCACACCCGGACCGAGGCCGCCGAGGTCCCGACCCGGCTGGTCGAGGTCCCGACGGCAACCGCCTCGCTGGTCGCCCTGCCCCCGGCGCGGGACTGGCCGGCCTGGCAGCGTCCCGCCGACAGCATCCTGGCCTGGAGCCTGGCCGCCAAGCTCGCGACCGAGCTGGTCGTGACCGGCCGACTCGCCCCGACGTTCAAGGTGGCGGGCCGGATGGCCGTGGCCGCCTGGCGTGCCGCCCCGGGGGCCGATCGCCGGGTGACCCAGCTGGCAGCGGCGATGCCACCGGCCGCCCATGCGCTGCTGACCGAAGAGCACGACGCGATCTGGCGCGCCGAGGCGATGCTCACCGCCTTCCTCGACGCCGTCGCCGACGCCATGGTCCGCAGGCCCGTCCGACGGCTCGGCATCGTCGACGGCACCTCCGGCGCGCTGGCACCGGCGTGGACCGCGGCACTCGGCAACCTGGGCGGGGTCCTGCACGTGCCACCGGGCAGCGAGCGCCTCGAGGCGGGACTGCGCAGCTGGACGGCACCGCTGCTCGACGCCGAGCGGCAGACCGGGGCCCGGCTGTGCCTGCGGCTGTCGCTGCCCGATGATCCGGCGGCGCTGCGGGCCGACGCCCCAACCACGACCACCCCAACCCAGACCACGACCACCCAGACCACCCAGGCCCCCGACGAGGGCAGCTGGCGGCTCGACTACCTGCTGCAGGCCGCGGACGACCCGAGCCTGCTGGTGCCCGCCGCCGAGGTATGGCAGCACACCGGCAGCCGACTCCCGCTCGGCGAGCGCGAAGTCGCCCACGCCCAGGAGGCGCTGGTGCGGGGTCTGGCCGAGGCGGCCCGGCTGTTCCCCCCGCTGGCCGAGAGCCTGGAGCAGGCGACTCCCGACCACCTCGACCTCGACGCCTTCACCGCCGGCGACCTGCTGACCGAGGCCGCCACGCTGTCCGCCGCCGGGATCGGGGTGCTGCTGCCCGCCGAGCTCACCACCGGGGGACAGCGCCGGCTGCGCGCCCGGCTGCGTGCCCGCGCCAGCACCCCGGCAGCCCCCGGCAACGAGCGGGCCGGCGGGCTGGACGAGGACAGCCTGGCCGGGTTCCGCTGGGAGGCGGCGCTCGGTGACCAGTCCATCGACCCCGAGGAGTTCGCCCGGATCGTCGCGCTCAAGCAGCCGCTGGTGCGGTGGCGGGGGCACTGGGTGCGGGTCGATCCCGACGAGGCGGCCACGCTCGCCGCCCGGCTGGGCGACACGCACCCGGCGGACACCACCCAGGTGCTCGGCGCGGCCCTGCTCGGCGAGCAGCAGGTCGAGGGCCTGGGCAGCGTCGAAGTGGTGGCCGAGGGCGGGCTGTCCGAGCTGGTCGCCCGCCTGCGCGACGGCGGTGAGCTCACCGCCCGCACCGAGCGGGTGCAGGCCACCCTGCGGCCCTACCAGCAGCGTGGGGTCGGCTGGCTGCAGACCCTGGCTGACCTGGGCCTGGGCGGGATCCTCGCCGACGACATGGGGCTGGGCAAGACCCTGCAGTCGATCGCGCTGCTCGCCGACCGACCCGGCGACCGGCCCCACCTCGTGGTCTGCCCGGTGTCGGTGGTCGGCAACTGGGAGCGCGAGCTCACCCGCTTCGCCCCCGACCTCGAGGTGGTGCGCCACCACGGGTCGGAGCGCTCCCGCGACGCGGCGGCCTTCACCTCCGGCGCGGTCGTGGTCACCAGCTACGGGGTGCTGCGGCTCGACGCGTCGCTACTCGCCGGCGTCGACTGGGACGTGGTCGTGCTCGACGAGGCCCAGCAGGTCAAGAACCACCTCACCAAGGCGGCCCGGGCCGCCCGTCAACTCCCGGCCTCGATGCGCCTGGCGCTGACCGGCACCCCGATCGAGAACCGGCTGGCCGAGCTGTGGTCGATCCTGGACCTGACCACCCCCGGGCTGCTCGGGCCCTTCGCCGGCTTCCGGCGCACCTACGCCGCGCCGATCGAGCGCTGGCAGGACCCCGACGCCACCCGCCGCCTGCGGCTGCTGACCGGGCCGTTCGTGCTGCGCCGCACCAAGGCCGATCCCGACATCGCCCCCGAGCTGCCCGCCAAGACCGAGCTGACCGTGACCTGCTCGCTCACCCCCGAGCAGGCCACGCTCTACCAGGCCGCGGTCGACGACGCGCTCAGCGAGGACCTCGGCGAGGGCATCGAACGTCGCGGCCGCGTGCTGGCGCTGCTCACCGCCCTCAAGCAGATCTGCAACCATCCGGCGCAGTACCTCGGCGAACGCGGACCACTGCCGGGCCGGTCGGGCAAGCTCGCCCGGGCCGTGGAGCTGCTCGCCGAGGTGGTCGAAGCCGGCGACCGTGCGCTGATCTTCACCCAGTACCGGCAGATGGGCGAGTTGCTCGCCGCGCACCTGACCGAGGTGCTGGACCTGCCCGAGGTGCCGTTCCTGCACGGAGGCGTGTCGCGCCCGGCCCGCGAGGCGATGGTCGACGCCTTCCAGCACGACGACGCGGCCCCGCCGCTGCTGCTGATCTCGCTCAAGGCGGGCGGCACCGGGCTGAACCTCACCCGGGCCACCCACGTGCTGCACGTCGACCGGTGGTGGAACCCGGCGGTGGAGGACCAGGCCACCGACCGCGCCTACCGCATCGGCCAGCAGCGGGCGGTGCTGGTCCACAAGCTGGTCACCGCCGGCACGCTCGAGGAGCGC
>SKJO01000011.1 GCA_007121975.1 Nitriliruptoraceae bacterium
GGCGGAGGGGGGAAGGCGTGGAGTACGGGATCCTCGGACCGGTCCGGCTGCTCGATGCCCAGGCCCGTGAACTGCTGCCCGCGGCACGGCACCGCGACCTGCTCGCGCTGCTCGTCGTGCATGCCGGGCAGGTCCTGACGGCCGACCGGATCGTGGAGGCGCTGTGGGGTGAGCACCTGCCGGCCAACCCCGGCAACGCGCTGCAGCAGCGAGTGTTCCACCTGCGCCGGCTGCTCGACCCGGAGCGTGAGGGCGACGTGCTGGTCACGGTCGCCGGCGGCTACCGGCTGCAGGTCCCCGACGAACGCATCGACGCCCGTCGTTTCGAGCAGCGCGCCGAGCGCGGGCAGCAGGCCCTGGCCGCGGGAGACGCTCCCCGGGCCGCCCGGCTGCTCGCCGCCGCGCTGGCCGAGTGGCGCGGTCGGGCACTGGCGGAGGTCGATGCCCCGTGGGCGCTGGCGGAGGCCGGCCGCCTGACCGAGCGGAGGGCAACCGCGCTGGAGGACCGCGTCGAGGCCGATCTCGCCCTCGGGCGCCACACCGCCCTGGTCGCCGAGCTCGAGGCGCTGCTCGACGCCGACCCGCTGCGCGAACGGCTGCGCGGACAGCTGATGCTGGCCCTGGCCCGCAGCGGTCGGCAGGCCGACGCCCTCGAGCGCTACGAGCAGGGTCGCCGGCTGCTGGCCGACGAGCTCGGCCTGGACCCGTCCCCGGCGCTGCGCCGGATCCATGCCGACGTGCTGACCCAGCAGGCCATCGCGACCGCCCCGTCCCGCCCCAGCGTCGGCACGCCGCTGCCGGTCCCGGCCAGCCGGTTCGTCGGCCGTGAGCACGAACTCGGGCAGCTCAGTGAGCTGCTGCGCACCGAGCGGCTGGTGACCATCACCGGCCCAGGTGGCGCCGGCAAGACCCGGCTGGCGGTCGAGCTCGCCGGCCGGAGCCAGGACGCCACCGTCGCCGCGGTGAGCTTCACGGACCTGTCGGGGATCGAGGATCCCGACGCGATCGCCCCGGCACTTGCTGCCGCGCTCGGGCTGCGGGTCGGGACCGGGGCCGACGCCGAGCAGGCCGTGACCACCGCGCTGCGCACCCGCCCGCGCCGGGTGGTGCTCGACAACGCCGAGCAGGTCCTCACCGGCGTCGCCGAGCTCACCTCGCGCCTGCTGGCGGCCTGTCCGGGGCTGCAGGTGCTGGTCACCAGTCGCTCGCCGCTGGGGATCCGGGGCGAGACACGCTGGCCGCTGTCACCGCTGACCCTGCCCCCGTCCGACACCCACGACCTCGAGGTCGCGCGCCGCAGTGACGCCGTGGCGCTGCTGCTCGACCGTCTGAGGGCCGCAGCCCCGCAGGCGCCGGTGAGCCCGACCGACGCCGCCGACCTGGTGCGCGTCGTGCACCAGCTCGACGGCCTGCCGCTGGCGATCGAGCTGGCCGCCGCGCGAACCGCGATGAGCTCGCTGGCGGAGGTCGCCGCGCAGCTCGACGGCCACCTCGGACCGCTCGCGACCGGACCACGCGACGCCCCGAACCGGCACCGCACGCTGGTCGATGCCCTGCGGTGGAGCTTCGACCTGCTCGATGACACCGAGCGTCGGCTGTGGGCGGTGGCCGCCGTGCCCGTCGGGCCGTTCACCGCCGGGCTGCTCGACGGGCTGCTCGACGCGGCCGACCTCCCGGTCACCGGCGCCGAGGCCGTGCTCCGGCTCGGTGACCTCTCGCTGCTCGAGGTCCATGAGCGCAGCCGCGAGACCCGCTACCGGATGCTGGGGCCGGTGCGCAGCTTCGGTCGCGCGCACCTGGCCGACACCGACTTCGAGGTGGCGGTGCGCGACGCCCACGCCGTCGCGGTCGAGGCGGCCCTGGCGGCGACCGACACCACCACGCCGCTGCGCTGGCAGATCGACCTCGACGCCCAGCGACGGCTGCTGCCCGACACCCGCGAAGCGCTGCGGTGGCGGGATGCCCACGACGACCGCCGCGGCCAGCAGCGCCTGGCTGCCGGCATCGGCTGGCTGTGCTACCTCGGCGAACCGACCCGGGAGGGCCGGGACTGGATCGACCGTGCGCTCGGACCCATCGAGGACGTCGAGGTGGCAGCCTGCGAGCCGTGGGCGCTGGTGTGGGCCGCAGCGCTGCGGATCGGCGCTCCCGATCCCGAGGCGTTGCGCTGGGCCGAGCTCGCCGTGGAGGCTGCCGTTGCCACCGAGGACGACGTGCTGACCGCCCTGGCCTGGTCGTTCGTCGCGGCCTACCAGGTGCTGACCGGCGACCCGACCGGCGCCCGCGAGATGATCGCGGCCCACCGCCCCTGTAACGGCGGCTGGCTGGACGGGGTGTTCGCGGCCCTGGACGGCAAGCTGCTGGCACTCGCCGGCCGGCTCGCGGATGCCGAGGCCACCCTCGACCACGCCCAGCGGATCCTGGTGGACCACGGACCGTTCGCCGCGGTGCTGGCCAGCGACACCCTGCTGCACCTCGCGCAGCTGCGCGGGGACGTCGAGGCCGTGTGGCGGGTCGCGGCCCGCGGGATCGAAGCCGCCGTGCGGCTCGGGGCCCCCGAGGCCGAGGGCGAGCTGCGCTGCCTGATCGCCATGGTCGCGGCAGCCGTCGACGACCGAACCCGGGCCGCGGCCGAGCTCGCTCGCGGGGCCGCCTGCTTCGAGAACTCCGGGCTCGAGATGGGGGCGGCAATGGTCGCCCACGCCGACGCCTACGTGGCGCTGCGCGGCGGCGATGACGACCGGGCGGCCGCCTGCTGGCGGCACGCCCTGGAGTTGCACGACTGGACCGGCCTGGCGCTGGGTCGCCCGTTCGCGCTGTGGGGGTTGGGGCACCTGGCGCTTCAGGCCGGCGAGCCGACCCGCGCGCACCGCCTGCTGAC
>SKJO01000064.1 GCA_007121975.1 Nitriliruptoraceae bacterium
GGTCGAGCACCACCACGCGTCCGGCGGCGGCGAGCACCGTGGCGGCGTCGGCCGGGGGTCGGTCGGCGGCTGCCAGCACGGGGGAGGGCAGCTCGCGGCCCGTCAGCGCCCGCATGGTGCCGGCGTCGACGACGGTCGGTGCCACCGGCAGACGCAGGTCGGGGGCGAGGTCGGCCAGCAGGACCTGAAGGGCATCCGGATCCGTGGTCAGGATCGCGTCGACCCGGGCGCCGAAGCGCAGCGCGTGCTTGAGCGGATGCAGACCCTCGAGCCGGACCCGGTCGGGCAGCCGGTGGGCATCGCGCACACGGGCCACGGCCTGCTCGTATCCTGCGGGCATGCGTCTGCTCCTGGTTCTGCTGTTCATCGTCGCCCCGCTGGTCGAGCTGGTCGTCATCATCCAGGTCGGCCAGGTCATCGGGGTGTGGTGGACGCTGGGGTTGCTGATCGCCGACAGCCTGATCGGGGCGTGGCTGCTCGGCCGCGAGAGCCGGCACGTGTGGAGCCGGTTCCGCCAGGCCCTGACCGACGGGCGCTGGCCCGGGGACGAGGTCGCCCAGGGGGCGCTGGTGCTGGTGGGCGGCACTCTGCTGCTCACCCCCGGGTTCGTCACCGACATCATCGGCTTCACCTTCCTGCTGCGCCCGACGCGGGCGGTGGTCTCGCGGGTGCTGCGCACCATGCTCACGCCGACGGCGGTCCGGCAGGTGCGCACCGTAGGCGGTGCGGCGGGGGCTGCCGGTGCGGCGGCTGCGGGCACCGGTTCCCGGCGGGCAGCGCGCGACGCGGCGGACGACCAGGATTCCGGCGAGATCCTCGACATCGAGGTGGTCGAGATCGTGCGTGAGGATGGCACCGATGCCACCTCCGGTCGCGCCGAGCCCCCCGAGCTGTCCTGAGCGCTGCGGGTTTCTGACGGTCACCGCCCGGCGACTACGGTGAGTTCGCCCCGGCGACCACCGCCGGGCGGCCGGGGTAGCTGGCTACCGTGGCCACCAGATGAGGGGAGGTTGACGTCAGTGTCAATGGATGCCATCCACGAGGCCATCCTGGAGGGGGCTTCCGGCGAGACCATCGCCGGGCTGCCGCTGCCGGAGACGATGCGGGCCGCCGTCGTACGCAAGTCCGAGATCACGATGTTCGACGGGATCCCGACCGAGGAGAAGGATCCCCGCAAGAGTCTCCACGTCGACGAGGTGCCCCTGCCGCCGCTGGGAGCCAACGAGGTGCTGATCGCGCCCATGGCCTCGGCGCTGAACTACAACACCGTGTGGACCTCGATCTTCGAGCCGCTGTCGACCTTCGGGTTCCTCGAGCGCTACGGCAAGAGCTCCGAGCTCGGCGCCCGGCACAACCTCGACTACCACATCGTGGGCTCGGACGCGGCCGCGGTCGTGCTGCGTACCGGCCCCGGGGTCACCCAGTTCAAGCCCGGTGACCGCGTCACGGTGCACTGCAACTACGTCGACCTCGAGCAGCCGGCCGGCCACGAGGACTCGATGCTCGACCCCGATCAGCGCATCTGGGGCTTCGAGACCAACTTCGGTGGGCTCGCCGACGTGGCGATGGTCAAGTCCAACCAGCTGATGCCGATGCCCACCCACCTCACCTGGGAGGAGGCCGCCTCCCTCGGGCTGGTGATGGCCACCTCCTACCGCATGATCGTCGGGAACAACTCCGCGCCGATGAAGCAGGGCGACATCGTGCTCATCTGGGGCGCGACCGGCGGGCTCGGGGGCTTCGCCGTGCAGTTCGTACTCAACGGCGGCGGGATCCCCATCGGGGTGGTCTCCAGCCCCGAGAAGGCCGAGCTGCTCCGGAGCATCGGCTGCGAGCACGTCATCGACCGCAAGGCCGAGGGCTACCGGTTCCACGACGAGCAGGGTCAGCCCGACTACGCCGAGATCCGCCGCTTCGGCAAGAAGATCCGCTCGATGGTCGGCCAGGACCCCGACATCGTCTTCGAGCACCCCGGCCGCACCACCTTCGGGGCTTCGGTGATCGTGTGCAAGCGCGGCGGCACCATCGTGACCTGCGCGTCGACCTCGGGCTACCTGCACGAGTACGACAACCGGCACCTGTGGATGCGGCTCAAGCGCATCATCGGGTCGCACTTCGCCAACTACGAGGAGGCCTGGCAGGCCAACCGGCTGGTCGACCTGGGCATGATCCACCCGATCCTGTCCAAGACCTACCCGCTGGACCAGGCCGCGCAGGGCGCCTACGAGATGCACCACAACCTGCACGCCGGCAAGATCGGCATCCTCGTCGGCGCACCCGAGGAGGGCCTGGGGGTGGTTGACACCGAGAAGCGCGCCAAGCACCTCGAGAGCATCGAGGCCTACCGCGCCTTCGAGTAGGTCCGCACGAGCAGCTCCGACGGCCGTGCCCCCGACCGGGGCGCGGCCGTCGCGGTGCAGTGGGTGGTTGCGAGCTCGAGGCTCTCTGCTCGGGGATGTCTGTCCGGGCGGAGTCAAGGGGCGGGCCTGGAGCATCCTGGGTCGGATGTGCGCTTCTGGCACCCCTGGTGTGGGCGGTGTCGCGATCGGCGGTCGTGCTGCTCCTGTTGGCCTGGTTGCTGCACCGGTCGAGCGCCTCTCCCCCGTCGGCTGCGTGGTGGGCCCTTGCTGCTGGGGTCCTCATGCTGGTACCGGCGTCCTTCGGGCTGGTCGGGTTGCTCTTCGCCTTCGTCTCCCTGATCCCATGGAGCGTGTTCTGCGTGGTCGTTGCCGTCAGGCTGCTGCGGCTCGCCGATTCCCGACGGCCGACGAGTCCACAACAGCAGATGTCGGGCTCGCCGGAGAACCTGGGCGCGTAGGCTGCGGGCTGCGGGACCGCGCCGGCGGATGTCGAGGCCAGCCGCGGGCCGTCA
>SKJO01000026.1 GCA_007121975.1 Nitriliruptoraceae bacterium
CCGGCTGACTGCCCGACCCGACCGGCTGCGCTGCCCGACCCCCCGAACACCACGACCTCCCCGATCCGGAGTGCGCCGATGCCGGCACCACCCGTCCTGCGGATGCTCGACCTGGATGCCGCCGAGCCCGACGAGGCGGTCGTGGTCATCGACGTGCTGCGCGCCTTCACGACCGTGCCCTGGCTGCTCGAGCGGGGCGCACGGCGCGTGCTGGCGGTCGGCACCCGCGAGCAGGCGCTGGGACTGCGGGCCGAACACCTGCCCGACGCGCTGCTCGCCGGGGAGCAGGACGGGCGGCCCTACCCGGACTTCGACCTCGGCAACTCCCCCACCGAGGTCGCCGCGGCACAGCTGGCGGGCCGCACCGTCGTCCAGCGCACGACGGCAGGCACCCAGGGACTGGTCCGCACCGTCGGCAGCGGCCTGGTGCTCGCGGCCTCGTTCGTGACGGCCGCCGCCAGCGCCCGCCGCCTGATCGCGGCCGCGCCGCAGCGGATCAGCTTCGTGATCACCGGCGCCTCGCTCGGCCGGGACGGCGACGAGGACCTCGCCTGCGCCGAGCTGATCGGTGCACGGGTGCGCGGGGACGACCCCGACCCGGCGCCGTTGCTGGCCCGGGTGGGCCCCTCCGACCACGGCCGGCACTTCACTCCCGGGGGTGCCGACTGGGCGCCGGTGGCCGACCTCGACCGGGCCCTCGAACTCGACCGGTTCCCCTGGAGCGTCGAGGCCGCCCCGGCTGCTGACGTCCCGGCCGTCGAGCTGTGGCGCACCGCCGCGGGCTGAGTGCCCCGCAGCCGTCAGCCGTCAGCGGTCATCGGCGGGATCGGCGGCGAGCTCGGGTAGCTGCACGGTGAGCGCGGTGCCAACGTCGGCCCCGGGATCCTGGGCGGCGGCCGTCTCGATCTGCAGCACGGCACCGAGCCGCTCCGCCGCCCGCCGGGCCGCGGTGAGCCCGAAGCCCAGCCCTCCGGAGCCGCGGGTCGTGGAAGCGTCGAGCTGACGCAGCGGCTGCTCGAGCAGATCACGCAGCGCCGGGTCGATACCGGGCCCGCGATCGACGACGTGGACCTCGGTGACCCCCGAGGCCGCCGTGGTTGCCGACACGATGGTGACCTTCACGGGCGACGGCGGCGCCGAGTACTTCAGGGCGTTGTCGACCAGGGGACGCATCAGAGCGCGAAGTAGGACCGGATCGCTGCACAGGTGGGCGGTGCCGGTCAGCTCGATCCGGGCCGGGTCGAAGCGTGGGGACAGCCCGTCGATCAGCGCGGCCAGCAGGACCTCGAGCTGCACCGGCTCGGTGCGCAGCGGCACATCGTCGGTCACCAGGATGATCGCGTCGAGCCGCTCGAGCAGGTCATCGCTGGCCCGTTGCATGGCGGCCGTGAGCTCCGCGCGCACGCCCGGGTCGAGCCCGTCACGCTGCAGGGTCCGGGCCGCTCCCAGCGTGATCGTCAGGGGGGTCCTCAGCTCGTGGGAGAGCACCTGGACGAGCATGATGCGGTCCCGCTCGAGATCGCGCTCACGCTGTAGAGCACGCCGCTCGCGCTCATGCAGCTCGGCACGGGCGGCCTGCTCGTCGGTCACGTCCTTCTGCACGCCGACGAAGCCGATGACCTCGCCGTGCTCATCGACAACGGGGTCGATCGTGACCGAGGCGACGTACTGACGACCGTCGCGGCGTCGGTTGACCAGCTCGCCCCGGAAGGCCCGGCCGGCCGTGATCGTGACCCACAGCTCGTCGTAGAAGGCCGACGACTGCACCCCGCTCTTGAGCACGCGTGGGGTGGCGCCCCGGGTCTCGTCGGGGCCGTAGCCGGTGATCTGGGTGAAGGCCGGGTTGACCCACTCGATGGTGCCGTCCCGGGCGGCCAGCACCACGGCGGAGCCGCTGGCTTCCAGCGCCTTCTCGAGCCGGCGCAGCTCGACCGACCGGCGGTGCTGATCGGCGGCGTCCACCACCCGCTGCGCCAGCGGATCGAGGATCCGCGCCACCAGGTCGACTCGCGGCGAACCCACCCGCAGGATGACGACCACTTGGCCACGCTCGTGCCGCCCGGCCAGCGGTTCCCCGGCCGTGGGGTCCGCGGCCTGCGGCCGACCGTCCGGTGATCCGACCTCCACCCGCCAGGACCTGCCAGCGAGGTCCCGGGCGTGCAGCTCGACCCGGGCCGCATCGAGCAGCTCGGCGAGTTCGCTGGCGAGCGCGCGCAGCGCCGGCTCGAGCGCCGTGCCGCCCAGCAGCGCACGGTCGAGCCGGGCAGCCGATCGCCGGCTGCGCTCCTCGAGGACCTGGGCGGTCACGTCCCGGGCGACGCCGATGATCCCGACCTGGCGCCCGTCGATGAACTCGGGAACGTTGCGCTGCTCGGTCCACAGCAGCCGCCCGTCACGGTCCCGCCAGCGCAGCCGCAAGGCACCCTCAAGCTCCGTCGTACCCGCGAGCAGATGACGGTCATCCGGATGCACCAGCCGCAAACCGAGCTGAGGGTCGGCGTAGTGCTCCTCGGGGGTGTAGCCGACCATCGTGTTCGCCGCCCGGCTCACGAACACGAAGTGCTGCTCGGGCTCGAAGCGCACGTGGTAGACGAGATCCTCACTGAGCTCGTCGAACAGCGACACCTCGCGCTCGCGGCGGCGCAGGTCACGCTCATGACGATGCAGCAGGACCCCGAGCAGCACGGCGGTCACCGCCACGAACGCCGCACCCTTGAGCAGCGAGGCGCTCAGCCCGTCATCGACCCAGCGGAACAGCACGAGGTCCGAGACCAGGATCCAGCTCCCGGCCAGCACGACGTAGGCCACGACCATCCGGACCACGGTGGACCTCGCTGCTACCGGCCGCATCGACCTCCCACCTCG
>SKJO01000146.1 GCA_007121975.1 Nitriliruptoraceae bacterium
CACGTCGAGGTGCAGGTCTTCGGCGACCAGCACGGGGCGGTCATCCACCTGGGTGAGCGCGAGTGCTCGGTGCAGCGCCGCCACCAGAAGGTCGTCGAGGAGACGCCCTCCCCGGCCGTCGACGCCCGGTTGCGCGCACGCATGGGCGCGGCCGCGGTCGCCGCCGCCCAGGCGGTGGACTACGAGGGCGCGGGCACCGTCGAGTTCCTGCTCGACGGCACCACACTCGACGCCGACGAGCCGTCGTTCTACTTCCTGGAGATGAACACCCGCCTGCAGGTCGAGCACCCCGTCACCGAGCTGATCACCGGCCTCGACCTCGTCGAGTGGCAGCTGCGGGTCGCCGCCGGCGAGCCGCTGGCGCTGACCCAGCAGCAGGTCCGGGCCGACGGCCACGCACTCGAGGTCCGCCTGTACGCCGAGGACCCCGTCGAGCAGCTGCCGCAGACCGGCACGATCGTGCGGGTGCACGTGCCCGACGCCCACGACGTGCGCGCGGATCTGGGCGTGGCCGACGGCTCGCAGGTCAGCCGGTTCTACGACCCGATGCTCGGCAAGCTCGTGGTGCACGCCCCGGATCGCACCAGCGCCTGCACCCGCATGAGCTGGCTGCTGCGCCACGCGACCGTGCACGGGGTGATCACCAACCTCGACCTGCTGGCCGCGATCGTGGACCACCCGCAGTTCGTCGCCGGCGAGCTGACCACCGGGTTCCTCGACGACCACCTGCCGGGCTTCGCCCCGGCGCCGAGCCCCGACGAGGTGTGGCTGGCCGCAGCCGTGGCGCTGCTCGACGGAGACGATGCGCACCGGGTGGCCGGCGACCCGCATGCGCCGTGGGACACCCTGGGACCGTTCCGCCCCGGCCGCACCGGCGGCTGGCAGCTGACCTTCGACGACGGCGACCGGGAGGTCACCCTGGCGGTCACCGCCCGCGGCGATCAGCGCTACGTCCGGCTCGACGGACAGGACCACCGGGTGCGCATGCTCACCCCACTGGGCGCCGACGGCCTGCTCCGGCTCGACATCGACGGCGTCGAGCTGCCCGTGCGCGCCAGCGTCGTGCGCGAGCACCCCGACCGCACCGCCACCGGCGCCACCGGGACCACCGTGTGGGTGCGGGCGGCGGGGCGTACCCGCCGACTGACGGTGGTGCCCGCAACCAGGCACCTGACCGCCGCCGCCCTGGCCGGCGGCAGCGCGTTCGGCTCGCCGATGCCCGGTGCGGTGCTGGCGGTGACCGTGGATGCCGGCGAGCACGTCGAGGCCGGCACCGCCCTGGTGGTCGTGGAGGCGATGAAGATGGAGCACCCCGTGACCGCCCCGGTATCGGGCACCGTCATCGCGGTGCACGTACGCGCCGGCGACCCGGTGGAGGCCGGCACCCCCCTGGTCGCCTTCGAGCCCGACCCGACCGGAGACTGAACCGCATGCACCTCCCAGACCGCGTGACCATCGTCGAGGTCGGACCCCGTGACGGCCTGCAGAACGAGCCCGGCACGGTGCCCACCGACATCAAGGTCGGGTTCATCGACCGGCTGTCGCGCACCGGACTGCCGGTGATCGAGACGACTTCGTTCGTGCACCCGCGGTGGGTACCTCAACTGGCCGACGCCGCCGAGGTGCTGGCAACGATGACGCCCGTCGAAGGGGTGCGCTACCCGGTGCTGGTGCCCAACGAGACCGGGCTCGATCGTGCCCTGGCCGCCGGTGTGCGCGAGATCGCGGTGTTCGGCGCCGCCTCGGAGGCGTTCTCTCAGCGCAACCTCAACCGCAGCATCGCCGAGTCCATCGAGATGTTCCGGCCGGTGGTGACCCGGGCGGTGGAAGCCGGACTGCGGGTCCGCGGTTACGTGTCGATGGTGTGCGGCTGCCCGTTCCAGGGCGAGGTCCCCGTCGACGACGTGCGGCGGGTCACCGTCGAGTTGTTCGAGCTCGGCTGCCACGAGATCTCACTCGGTGACACCATCGGCGTGGGCACCGTGGGGCAGGTCCAGCACCTGCTCGAAGCCCTGGCCCCCTCGGTGCTCGTCGACCGGCTCGCGGTGCATATGCACGACACCTACGGCCAGGGCCTGGCCAACACCCTGGCCGCCTTCGAGACCGGGGTCCGGGTGGCGGACACCTCCGCCGGCGGGCTCGGCGGGTGCCCCTACGCCCCGGGCGCCACCGGCAACCTCGCCACCGAGGACCTGGTCTACGCCCTGCACGGCTCAGGGGTGCAGACCGGCATCGACCTCGACGACCTGCTGGCCACCACGGCCTGGATGGCCGACCGGCTCGGACGCCCGCCGGCCTCACGTGTCGCCCGGGCGGCCATGGCGACCCGGCCACCCGCCGAACAGGACTGAGCGCGCGCAGCCGGGCGACGGCGGGACCCTCGCCGTCGGACCCCAGCCACCGGTCGGGCCCCTGCCACCCGCCGGGCCCGCTGCGACCCGCCGGGCCCCTGCCACCCGCCGTGCCCGCTGCGACCAAGTCTCGACGCGGCGTACCCAGACGGACACCCATGGCCGGCTGGCTACGCCGCATCCCGGACGACACCCCCGCCCGCCACCCACCGGACGCTGAGCGCACGACACCGGGCGGCAAACGCTCCGATGCGCTTCCACGGAAGCAGCCCCGGGCGACCGTCACCCCGACCGCACCGACCGCACCGACCACACCGACCACACCGACCACACCGACCACACCGAGCGTGCCGGCCCGGCTGCCGAACCCCCACAAGGTTCGGCAGCCGTCGGTGACCACCCCACCACCGGCTCGCGCCATCCGACCCCCGCCCGCACCACCGGACCCCGGCCGGCAGGCGCACGCGGACGACGGCACCCGCCGGGCCCGCTGCGACCAGGCCTCGACGCG
>SKJO01000159.1 GCA_007121975.1 Nitriliruptoraceae bacterium
CAGCAGCAGCGTGAAGGCCAGCAGCAGCCCGAGCGTGTGCACCCACAGGGCGCCGATGCGGGTCGTGGGACGCCGCACCTGCACGGCGATCGCGGCGACGATGACCCAGGCGAGCACCCCCTGGGCCAGGAAGTGGATCTCGTGGGTGGCGCCCTGATCCGGGGACAGGTCACCGAAGGCGGTGACGAGGAAGGCCAGCTGCTGCGGGCGGTCCCCGAGGTACAGGAACAGCAGCAGCACCATCAGCACCCCGTAGGTGATGGGGCGCCAGCGGGGCGTCGGTCGGGCGGTGGTGTCGCTCATGATGGGTCCTCGTGGTCGTCGTGCGGTCGGTCGATGGGTAGGTGGGTGGTCGGGTGGATCAGCGGCTGGGTTGGTCGGCATCACCGGACCCGATGCTGCGCGTGCCGGGCCCCGGGGGCCACCAAGCACGCTCGTGTTCCTCCGGGCGGCTGCCCGCCGTGCCGGGGTGCGGCCTGCCACACCCCGCCACCGCGGCGCCGGGCCGTCGAGCTCAGTGCTGCCGGAGCGAGGCGGGCAGGTCGGCGACGTCGGTACCGGGACGCACCTGGGACTCGATGGCCCGCATGGCGGCGAGCACGAGGTCCTCACGCCAGTGCCGGGCGACCACCTGCACGCCGACAGGAAGCCCCGCGCTGCCCTCCTCGACGGCGGCCGCGGCCCTGAGCGCCGCGTCGCGGCTGGCCGGACGGTCGCTCTCCTCGCCCGGGCGCACCCGGGTGACCGGGACCACCCCGGAGGGCATCCCCAGCACGACCGTCAGTGCCGAGGGGGCGGCGAGGTCCGGCAGCTTGGCGGTCAGCCCGTGCGGCGCGGCCGGCAGGGGCGTGGCCGGGGTCAGCAGCAGGTCGTAGCCCTCGGCGTCCATGGCCGCCAGGAAGCGGGCCGTGTAGTCCCGGCGGTCGCCGAGCAGGTCGAGCAGGTCACCGGCCGAGCCCGTGCCGATCTGCCGCAGCAACCGGGCCGCACGGTGCTGACCGCTGGCCTGCAGTCCCACCGCCAGCGCCCGACGCGCCGGGTTGGGCAGCGACATGACCTGCAGGTCCGGCTTGATCAGGGGGTCGGGCCGGTCTCCGGCGAGCAGCTGCGTGAACCAGCTGCCCCCGTCCGCGGTGAAGATGCGCCACCCGAGGGCCACTCCCTGCGCCGGGTCGGGTGCGCCGTCCCAGGTCTCGACCTCAGCGCCGGCTGCACGCAGCGCCGCGGCCGCCTCGTCGATGGCGCGCCGGATCGCCGGTGACGGGGCGAAGCCGTCGATCTCCCGAAGCACCGCGATCCGACGCCCCTGCACCCCGCCCTGCGGTGGCGGGCGCCACGGAACCGGGGCGTTGCGCTCGGTGGGGCGGGCGGCGATGGCGTCGACCATGACCTTCAGCGCCAGCTCGACGTCGTCGGTGCTGCGTGCCAGCGGGCCCGGCTGGGCGATGACCCCCTCGCTGCTCGAGGCCGTGCGGATCGGCGGGAGGTCCTGGGGTAGCCGCCCCGCGGTCGGCCGCAACGTCGCGATCCCACACCAGGCGGCGGGGATCCGGAGGCTGCCACCGAAGTCGGCGGCCAGGCTCAGCGGACTGCAGCCGGCGGCGACCAGCGCCGCATCGCCACCGGAGCTGCCTCCGGGGGTCCGCGTCAGGTCCCAGGGGTTGCACGTGCGGCCGAACAGGCCGCTGTCGGTCTCGATCGCGGCGAGGGTCTGGGGGACGTTGGTCTTGCCGAGCACGATCGCGCCGGCCTGACGCAGCGCCGCGACCATCGGCCCGTCGTGGGCCACGGGGCGCTCCGCGAGCCTGGCCACGCCGAAGCTCGTGGGCAGCCCGGCGACGTCGAACTGGTCCTTGACCGTCACCGGGACGCCGTGCAGGGGCCCGAGCGGCTCGCCACGGCGCCTGGCGGCATCGGCCGCATCCGCCTCGGCGCGGGCGACGTCACCGCGCGGGACGGCCAGCGCGTTGAGGTCGGGCTCCAGGGCCTCGAGGCGCGCAAGGTGGGCGTCGACGACCTCGCGGGCCGAGACGTCGCCGGCGGCGATGCTGCGGGCGAGCTCCCCGGCTCCCAGCCGGGTCAGCTCCAGGGTGGTCTGCATGGGCGGTGCTCCTCGTGACGGGGCCAGGTGCCACGGATCGTCGAGGAGCGGGCGGCGGGCGGCATCCACCGAAGGTCGCAACGCACGCCCGGGAACGGTCGCAACGCGCGGCCAGGAGTCGCAACGGTCGGGTCGCACCCGTTCCTGACCGGGTCGCAACGTGCGGTGCCGCATGATGAGGGGTCGCAACCTGCGGTGCCGCGACGCGCAGGTCACCGCCGGTCGGCCCGCGCCTACAGCAGCCGCAGCTGCCGGGCCCGGGCGACCGCCTGGGTCCGCGAGGTGGCGTCGAGCTTGCGCAGGATCCGCGTGAGGTGCGACTTGACGGTGACCTCGCTGATGAACAGCGCCGCGGCGATCTCCCGGTTGGACGCGCCGGTGGCGACCTGCGCGAGCACCTCCTGCTCGCGTGGCGAGAGCACCTCGTCGGTCCCGGGGATCGGCGCCGGGGTGCCCACGCCCGTTGCCGGGGTCCCCGCCGCGAGCACGGCCCGCAGCAGCTCGGGGTGCACCCCCGCCCGGGCGCAGCGGTCGATCACGGCACGGTTGATCCGCGCATCCGGGAGCAGGATCCCCGGCCCGAGCTCGGCGGCCACGTCCAGGGTGGGAAGCGCCGCCTCGATCGCCGCGGGGGTCCGGCCCTGCTCCAGCAGGATCGCGGCCCGGTCCAGCCCCGGCAGGCCCGTCCACAGCCAGCAGCGACCCTCGCGCTGCACCTGCTCGGCCTCATGCAGGATCGCGAGCGCCTGCTCG
>SKJO01000316.1 GCA_007121975.1 Nitriliruptoraceae bacterium
GCCACGCGACGGCCACCCGGGGTCACGGAAGCCGCCAATCGATCGGCTCGGCACCCCTGGCGGTGAGCGCATCGTTGGCGCGACTGAAGGGCCGTGACCCGAAGAAGCCCCGATCCGCGGACATCGGGGACGGGTGGGCCGAGGTGATCGTGGGCGTTGCGCGCAACCGCGGCGCGAGTGATCCCGCGTCACGACCCCACAGGATCGCGACCAGGGGTCGCTCGCGTGCCACCAGCGCCTCGATGGCGCGGTCGGTGATCTGCTCCCACCCCTGCCCACGGTGGGAGGCCGGGGCCCCGGCCCGCACGGTGAGACAGCGGTTGAGCAGGAGGACCCCCTGGTCAGCCCAGGGCGTGAGGTCGCCACTCGTCGGGGGGGCGACGCCGAGGTCCTCGGTGAGTTCGCGGAAGATGTTGGTCAGGCTGCGGGGCAACGGGCGCACCGTCGGGGCCACCGCGAAGCTCAACCCGATGGCGTGACCCGGCGTCGGGTAGGGGTCCTGTCCGACGATCAGCACCTTGACCTGGGCGAACGGCCGCTGGAACGCTGCCAGGACCCGCTCGCCGTCGGGCAGGAACCGCCGTCCGGCCGCGACCTCTTCCCGCAGGAACGCCCCCATCGCCCGCAGCTGTGCCTCGACCGGTTCCAGCGCGTCAGCCCAACCGGGGTCGACGAGTTCCTGCAGCGGCCGGGGCGCGCTCACCCGCGGGCCGTCCACACGTCACCAGGCGACACGGCGGCACGCTCCCCCGGCCGCGGCGGTCCGGCGAGCGGCTCATCGCACCCGGCCGGCGTGCCGGCGTCCAGCGCGTCCAGGGCGACGGAACCGTGGACCTGCACCAACCCCTCGCCCACGGCGATCCGATCGATGACCACGCCCTCCGGGAGGTCCGCCACCAGGGCGAGACCGAGCGAGGTCCACCACGAGGGTGGGCCGATCGCCGGCACGAGCGCGACACGACCGGGCTCGATCGTGGGGACGAACCGGGCCTCGATGCCGAGGCCGGGTGCCCCGATGGCCACCTCGCCCCCGACGAACCGCAGGGTCGGCTGCAGGCCGAAGGGGGTGATGGCCCACAGCTGGGCACGGGCGTCGGCAGCCGTGACCTCCGCGACCACCCGCCCGGCTGGCAGCGGGTCGATGGTGCCGGGTCGCCACGGCAGCTGCACGACCGGCAACGCCACCCTGATCCGATCGACCCGGAGGTCGCCGACCTGCACCCCCGTGGCCTCCACCTCGACGTCCCGCGCTCGGCCGAGCAGCAGCTGTGGGATCAGCGGACGGGTCAGGCCGGTGATCTCCACCTGTTCTGCCACGACGCAGGGTGCCAACGCTCGGTGCAGGGCACGCTGGGCCAGAGGCGGCGCAGCGAGTTCGGCCACGACCAGCACCACCAGGACCACCAGCCCCACGGTCACCATCACGCTGCGCACGGTCACCCGACGCGGTCGACCGAGTACTCGGCCAGTCGGGTCAGTGCGGTGACCACGGGCGCGTCACCGAACACCTCGAGCGCCTCGACCGCGGCAGCGACGTAGCCACCGGCGTGGTCCCGGGCCCGATGCAACGCGTCCGAGTCCCTGAGCAGCTGCAGGGCACGGACCACCTCGCCGTCGTCGAGGTCGCCGTCGAGCAGGCCGGCGAGCTCACCCGAGCCGTCGGCCTCGAGGGCGTAGAGCACCGGCAGGGTCCGCACCCCCTCCCGCAGGTCCGTCCCGGGGGTCTTGCCCGAGTCCTCGTGGTCGGAGGCGATGTCGAGGATGTCGTCGGAGAGCTGGAAGGCCATGCCGACGTTCCACCCGTAGGTGGCGGCGGCGTCCACCCCGGCCGGTGCCACGCCCGACAGCAGCGCTCCGTAGCGGCAGGAGGTCTCGATCAGCGACGCGGTCTTGCCCGAGACCACCTCCAGGTAGTGGTCCAGGGTCGGCTCGAGCCGCGGGACGTCCGGTGGTAGGGCACCGTCCGAGCCCTGCACCTCGGCGATCTGGCCCTCACACAGCCGCGCCAGGGTGCGGGACATGATGCGGGTCACCTCCACCCCGAGGTCGGCCGACAGGTCCGACGCCCGGGCGAACAGGTAGTCGCCCGTCAGGATCGCCACCGTGTTGTCCCAGCGTGAGTTCGCCGAGGGTGAGCCCCGCCGCGCCGGTGCCTCGTCGATCACGTCGTCGTGGTACAGGGTCGCAAGGTGCACGAGCTCGACGATCACCCCGGCATCCACCAAGGGCGAAGGCGCCGGGTCCTCCCTGGTCGGGCCGTCAGGTCCGAGGTGACCGGTCAACGCGACGAGCAGCGGACGGAAGCGCTTGCCACCCGCGCTGATCAGGTACCGGGCAGCACGGTCGACGAAGGCGTGGGAGGAGGTGACCTGGTGAGCGAGCCGGTCCTCGACCGCATCGAGCACCCCGGTCACGACCAAGCCGTTGGCCTCGAGCTGGTCGAGAACCGGGGTCGGGATGCTCAGCCGCGCAACCCGCGGGGAAGGATCGGGTGTGGTCACCGGACCAGCACCGCCGCGGCCTCGGCGATCTGCAGGATCGGCTGCGGGTAGAGGCCGAGGTAGAGCACCAACGTCGCGGTGACCGACACCCCGAAGGACAGCCCGGTCGTGACCACAGGCAAGCCGCGGGCCGGGTCGGGCTCCTCGAGGAACATCGTGCCGGCGATGCGCAGGTAGAAGAACGCCGCGATCACGCTGGTCAACACGCCGATCACCACCAGCCACGCGAGGCCCGAGGCCACACCCGCCTGGAACACCAGGAGCTTGCCGACGAACCCGGCGGTCCCGGGGATCCCGGCCAGCGACAGCAGCGACAGCGACAGGATCCCGGCCAGCGCCGGCGAGCTGCGGC
>SKJO01000469.1 GCA_007121975.1 Nitriliruptoraceae bacterium
CAGGCCCCGCCGACGCTGCCTTCCGGCCCGGAACCCGACGCTCCCGCGGTGCTGCTGTACCGACCCCGCGCCCGCGAGCTGCGCGGGGTGCTCGCCTCCCACGCCAACCTCGTGGCGAACGCGTTCCAGGCCCGGCTTTGGGTGCCCGACATCCAGGCCGGGCGCGAGCGGGTGCTGGTCGCCGACCCCCTGCACCAGCCGCTGCCGCTGACCGTCGGTCTGATCTCCGCGGTGCTGTCGGCCGCCACGATCGTGCTGCTCGACGACCCCGATCCGGCGACCCTGGCACGGGCGGTCGAGCGCGAGAAGCCGACCTTGTTCGCCACCACCCCGCTGCGGCTGGCCGGGCTGCTGCGCGAGGGCGAGCCGGCCAAGCGGGATCTGAGCTCGCTGCGGGTGTGCGTCACCGGCGGGGCGTCGCTCGACCCCCAGGTCGCCGCCGACATCGAACGACGCACCGGTGGCGCTCGGGTGCGTGAGGGCTTCGGGGTGACCGAGGCGGTGCCGCTCACCCACGCCCAGCCCGTGTACGGCCGGGCCGTGCCGGGCAGCATGGGCCTGCCGGTCACCGGCACCGTCGCGGCCGTCGTCGATCCCGACGATCTCGGCAGCCTGCGAGCGCCCGGGGTACCGGGCCGCCTGATCGTGCACGGCCCCCAGGTCGTCGCCGGGTACTGGGAGCGGCCCGAGGCGACCGCGGCCAGCTTCGTCGACGGGTGGCTCGTCACCGACGACCTCGCGAGGGTCGACGAGGACGGGCTGTTCCACCATGTGGGCCGGCTCGGTGAGATGATCGACCGGGCAGGGGTGCTGATCTCGCCCCGTCACGTCGAGGCGGTGCTGCAACGTCACCCCGGCGTGCGCCGTGCCGGGGTCGTGGCCACCGATGAGGGCCAGCTACTCGCCGCGGTCGTGGCCCGGCGGCGCACCCGGGTCACCCCCGACGTCGTGCTCGCCCATGCCCGCACCCACCTCGACGTCCCTGCGGTGCCCGACCACGTGATCCTGGTCGAGGAGCTGCCGATGTCCGAGGTCGGCGAGCTCGCCCGCGACGAGCTGCGCCACGAGTTGACCGGACGCTGAGCGTCGCTCGGCGCCCCCGACCTGCGAGGTGACCGTGACCGGCTCCGCCGCCCGCGTGCTGATCGTCGACAACTACGACTCGTTCACCTACAACCTCGCGCAGGAGCTCGGGGAGCTCGGTGCCGACGTCGAGGTGGTGCGCAACGATGCCTTCACCCTCGACGAGCTCGAGGCCGACCTGCCCGACGGGGTGGTGATCTCCCCGGGTCCGGGCGACCCGTCGGAGGCCGGGCGGTCCAACGACGTGATCCGGGCGCTGGCCGGGCGCCGGCCGGTGCTCGGCGTGTGCCTCGGGCATCAGTGCATCGGCGAGGTGTACGGCGGGCGGGTGGTACGCGCGCCCGTGCTCGTGCACGGCAAGACCTCGCCGATCTACCACCGTCGCGAAGGCGTGTTCGATGCCCTGCCGGTGCCCTTCGAGGCGACCCGCTACCACTCGCTGATCGTGGAGCGCGAGTCCCTGCCGGCGGTGCTCAAGGTCACCGCGGAGACCTCCGACGGGCTGATCATGGGCCTGCGCCACCGGGAGGTCGACGTCGAGGGCGTGCAGTTCCACCCCGAGTCGGTGCTGACCTCGGCCGGGATGCGGCTGCTCGGCACGTTCCTGGCCCGCTGCACGCCGGTGGGCAGCGCCGCCACCGGCTGACCGGCTGCCCGGCGTCGGGCCCGGCGTCGGGCCCGACCTCAGCGCCCGGCGTCTGCGCGGGTGGTGCGGATCGCCTCGAGGGCCGCATCGAGGTCGTCCACGCCGATCACCCGCAGTCCGTCGGGGGCGGCATCCAGGGCGGTCTCGAGCTGGATCGTGGGCACCAGCACCAGGTCGGCGTCGAAGCC
Organism: Nitriliruptoraceae bacterium; assembly: GCA_007121975.1. Classification (GTDB taxonomy): domain Bacteria; phylum Actinomycetota; class Nitriliruptoria; order Nitriliruptorales; family Nitriliruptoraceae; genus SKJO01. The sequence continues at coordinate 1,918 of SKJO01000469.1, forward strand.
GGCGGCGGCCAGCATCTTCTGGGGGATGCCCCCGACCGGCCCGACCCGGGCGTCGGCATCGAGCGTGCCGGTGCCGACCACGGTCAGCCCGCCGAGCAGGTCCTCCTCGGCGAGCAGGTCGTAGACGGTGATGCCGACCATCATCCCGGCGCTCGGACCCCCGATGCGGGTGCCCTCGGCCAGCTCGATGTCGAAGGGCAGCACGAGCCGATCCACCGCGGTCTCCACCGCCACGCCGATCGCGGGGTAGGGCGACTGCGGGATGCTGCCGAGCGTGACGATGACGTCGTGCTCGCGACGGTCGCGCACGACCGTGAGCAGCACGTCCTCCCCGACGGTGCCCTCCCGGGCCCGGGACTGCAGCTCCTCGGCCGCCTCGATGGGTGCGCCGTCGACCGCGATCACCGCGTCGCCGGGCAGCAGACGGCCCTCGGCCGGAGAGTCCCCGAGCACCTCGAGCACCACCACCTCGGTGGCCAGGTCGGACTCGAAGCCGGCGGCCTGTGCCCCCATCGCCGCCGCGATGTCGAACTGGCGTCCGAACCGGTTGCGCTGCATCTGCAGGTAGGTGTCGCGGTCGACGTCCTCGGGGTAGACCTCCGAGAGCTGGAGCAGCTCACGGTCGGTGTCGAGCAGCGCCCGGATCGACGGCAGCGTTGGCTGCTGACGGACCACCACGGTGAGCAGGGCCGTGCGACCGTCGAGTTCGGTGGTGGCCACCCCGTCGATCACGACCAGGGGCTCGATCTCCGAGGGGGGACCGGGCACGTACTCCACGACCGGCAGCGGCACGATCATCCCCGCCCACAGCAGGATCGACACGCTGGCGGTGTAGAAGGCCGTGCGCCACAGCGACCGACGTCGAGGTGGCGCGGGCTGCTCGCTCATGGCGTGCCGCCGGGTGGTGGCGGGGGTGGCCCGTAGCCGGGGACCGGG
>SKJO01000437.1 GCA_007121975.1 Nitriliruptoraceae bacterium
CCCCCGGCGGCCGCCTCAGCTGGCGGAGGGCTCAGCGCGTCCAGCGGAAGGTCAGGTCGGCGTCGTCGGTGTCCGGCGCGCGCGACGGCGGGCAGGGCGTGGTCGAGTCCTCGGGGGCGGGGATGGTCGGCGGGTCGTCGGGGCCGAGTCCTGCCGGACGCTCGTGCAGCCACCAGCCGCCGGGCACGTCCGGGAGGGGCGTGGTCGGCCAGCCCGCCACGGCGGGGGAGAAGGGCGGCTCGTCACGGCCGAACACGAACACCCGGTGTCCCTGCGCGGCCAGCGCGGCCAGGTCCCGGCGGGCGTCGTGGCACTGCAGCAGGGGGTTGGCCACGTCGAGCACCTCACCGAGGCACCCCGAGTGCCACTGGATCTCTGGCCACTGCGCGTTGGACACGAACGCGCACGGCGCGCCGTCGGCGGCCTCGGCAAGCGCCGCGCCCAGCGCCACCGGTCGGGCCTGAAGCGGCGCGATCTGCTCGGCGTTGTGCGCCGCCAGCGTCAGCTGCCAGCCCACCGTCACGACGGCGAGCACCGCCAGCATCCCGAGCGCCGGAATACCGACGATCCTCCTGCGCGCCCGCCACGATGCGGCGACGAGCACCGCCACCCCGGCTCCGACCGGCAGCGTCGCGAGCAGCAGGCCCGGCAGGACGTAGCGTAGGTTGATGCCGGCGTTGAGTACGAGGTAGGGGGTGACCAGTGCCGCGCCGGTGAACGCACCGGTCAGCGCCGCCGCCCGCCGCGGGCCGGCATCGGGCCCGGCGGATCTCGGGGCATCGGGCGGGGCATCGGGTCCGGCGGAGCTCAGAGCATCGGGTCCGGCGGAGCTCAGAGCATCGGGCGGGGCATCGGGTGGGTCGCCGGGTGGCCTGCCGGGTGGGTCGCCGGGTGGCCTGCCGGGGCCGTCCGCCGCACCGGCCCGCGCCAGCAGGCCGATCAGGGCCAGCACCCCGGCGCCGACCAGCAGCGCCAGCGCCGGTGCGGTCAGCACCGGATCGGACACGACCCGCCGCACCGGACCCTCGATCAGGTTGAGGTACTGGATGAGGCTGTTGCGGGACGCCCCGGACGCCGAGGTGGCGCGGGCCGCATCGATGCGCGCCAGCGGCCCCCCGAAGCGCACGATCGCCTCGATCAGCCACGGCAGCCAGCCGACGAACCCGCCGGCGGCGTAGGCCGCCAGCAGCCGCCAGGACCGCCACCCGGCAGCGACCACCACGACCGGGGTCAGCGCGGCAGCGGTCCACACGCTCTCGGTCGGGCGCAGCCACGCGATCACCGCGATCGCCAGGGCGGCCGCCACAAGGTCGGCGTCGAGCCGTCCTCCCGTCCACCGCAGCGTCCGCGTCGGTTCCTGCGCCGGGCGGCGCACCCAGGCCAGGCTGTGTCCGGCCGCGGCCACCGCGGCGAAGGCGGCCAGCAGGTTGGGGTAGCCCTCGACCGCGAAGTACAGCGGCACCCAGCCCACCGCCGCCAGCGCCGCCGCCGCCCCGCCGGTCCAGCCGGCCACCCGGGCCCAGGGGCGGAAGGCCAGCACCAGGGCGACCGCGTGCACGGCGACCAGCCAACCACGCAGCAGGGTGAGCGGGGCTCCGAGCAGGGCCACCGGGAGCAGCACCACCGTCATCCCCCGGGCCCGCTGCGGGCCGAACCACACGTCGGGCTGGCCGGGGGTGACCTGGGCGAGGTAGGTGACCTCGTCCCACCTCACCTCCCGGTCCAGTCCCACAACGGTGGCGGCGAGCAGGGCGTAGGCGAGCCCGGCGAGTACCACCATCGACCCAGGCGACCACCACCCGGCGCCGGGCCGGGTCGGCGTGTGCGCCGCAGCGGGTGGCGCCTCGGAGGGGGAAGTGGAGGTCACGACACCGGTGACGGTACTGCCAACGCCACGCTCACCGCCCGCATGAGCGAGGGCAGTAGGCTGTCGATCGGGCGGTCGTGCCGCTGCACGTGGGTGTGGTCGGAGCATCGCCAGTTGTCCCGACCGTCCGTCCAGGATCCTTCGATGCCTGCTCCGCTGCGTGCGCTGCTCCGCCCCCTGACGCCACTGGTGTCGTTCGTTCGCGGCGTGCTCGCTGCCCTGGTCTGCCGCGCGCTGAGGTCGGGCCTCGGCCTGGGACCGCGGCTGGCCGAGCGTGCCTGGCGCAGCCCGGCGCTCGTCGTACGGGTCGTCGAACGGGCCGAGCCCGACGTGCTCGCACGCTTCGTCGCCGCGCGGCCGGATGCAAGCCTCGGTCACGGGCTCACGCCGCTCGTGGTGGTCGCCAGCGATCCGCAGCAGGGTCCCGACGATCCCGACGCCCGGCGCGACTGGCTGGCCAGGCTGGCGACGGACACCGACAACCCGGCGCTGCGCCGTGCGGTTGCCCGGCAACTGGCGGCCGCCGAGCAGGAGCGTGATGCGCTGGTGGTCCTGCAGGCCGAGCCGCAGGTGACCCTGCCGGTGCGGGAGTACTCGGCGCTGGTGCGCAAGGTGCGCGAGCCCGACCTGGTCGAGCCGCTGCTGGCCTGGACCACCGAGCAGCTGGCGATCGACGACAGTCGCCAGCAGATCGTGCGCCTGCACGGTGAGGCGCTGCTGAGCCTGGGCAAGGTCGCCTACAACGACCGCGACGATCACCGGGCGCTCGAGCTGTTCGAGCGGGCCCACCGCGAGGCCGGCCCGAACGTCCACACCTGGACGCTGACCGCCCGGGCCCTGGCGCGGGTCGGCAGGTTCGAGGAGTCCCAGCGTCGTGCCGAGCAGGCACTGGTCGAGCGCCCCGACTGGGTCCCGGCGCTGGTGCACCTCGGCCGGCTCAACCGCCAGTTCGAGCGTCGGGCCGAAGCGGTCGCCTTCTA
>SKJO01000455.1 GCA_007121975.1 Nitriliruptoraceae bacterium
CCGCTACGACTGGGACGCGGCCACCGCCTCCGCTACCCATGAGTGGTGCGCTGCGGGCATCGAACCGCTGATCGGCGGGCTCCAGCTCATGCCCTTCGACACGCTCTGGCCGGAACACGCCGAGCAGCACCGGCAGGGCAGGCAGATCTACCTCCCGGCCGTGAGCGCCCTGCCCGCCGGTCCCGTCCGCGAGCTGCTGCTCGCCGGTGGTACCCACAGCCTGATCGACACCCCCCTGATCGACGACGGGCAGTGCCTCGGTGTGGTCTCGCTGGAGACCGTCGGGCGACCGGTCTGCTGGTCGCAGCCGCACCAGGAGGTGCTGCGCGTCCTCGCGCAGGTGCTGATCAACATCGAGCACCGCCGGCACCACGGCAAGACCGTGCGCCAGCTCGCCCGGGTCAACGAGATCAACACCGAGCTGGAGTCCTTCGCCGGGGTCGTCGCCCACGACCTGCAGCAGCCGCTTGCCTCCTCGCTGGGGCTGCTCGCCCTGGTGCGCAGCGGCAAGCTGCCGGCCGAGCAGCAGGACGAGCTGCTCGCGCGCGCCGAGGTCCGCCTGCAGCAGATGAGCCGCCTGATCGATCGTCTGCTCCGGTACGCCAGCTCGGGCCGGGTGCTGGGCACGCTACGGTTCGTTGACCTCGATGTGGTCGTCGACGAGGCCATCGAGGGATGTCGGCAGCTGATCGCCGACCGCGGCGTGCGCCTCCATCGCACGGGCCTGCCCGACGTGCACGGGGACCACGCCCGGCTCGTCGAGGTGGTCACCAACCTGCTCACCAACGCCATCCGCCACACCCCGACCTCGAAGGACCCCCGGATCTGGATCGCCGGGAGCGAGCACGACCACCTCGTCGCGCTGACCGTCGCCGATGACGGCCCCGGCATCCGCCCCGAGGACCGGGAGCGGGTGCTCGCGCCCTTCGACCGGCTCGATGGGGCCAGTCCCGCTCCGGGGACCGGGCTCGGCCTGCCCATCGTGGCCGGCATCGTCGAGGCGCACGGGGGACAGCTCGAGCTGGCGACCAGCGAGGCCGGTGGCCTGCTGGTCCGCATCCTGCTGCCCCGCTCCGACGCCAACGCGGAGAGCCAACCGGCCTGACCCGCGCAAAGACACGTGACAAGGAACGCCGCCCCCGATGCGCGGACGACCCTGCATACTCCCGCTATGGATGCCGCGCGCGCCGAACCCACCGCTGCCCAGGGGACGACCCCCGAGCCGTTCGCGTTCACCAAGTTCCTGCCGCCGGTGCTCGACCGGCGGGTGGTGGCCGATCGTCTCGTCGAGCGGTTGGATGCGACCACGGCCTCCCGTGCGCTGACGCTGGTGGTCGCTCCGGCCGGCTCGGGCAAGACCACGGCGATGGCCGCCTGGGGCGCAGCGACGAGTGAGTCGCTGCTGTGGGTCCGGCTCGACCAGGGCGACCGCGAGCCGACCACGCTCGCTGCGGCGGTGCTCGAGGCCGGTCGCCGAACGCTGGGTGCCGGCTTCGGTGGGCGGGTCGCGCAGCTACTGGCCTACCCCGGGGCCGCACCCTCGCCCCGGCAGCTGACCGTGGCGCTGGTCAACGACCTCGGCGAGTGCGGGCCGCTCACCCTGGTGCTCGACGACGTGCACGCGGTGGCTGCCACCCCCGCGCTCGGCTTGCTCGACGAGCTGCTCGACCACCGGCCACCGCAGCTGGGGATCGTGCTCGGCAGCCGGGACGAACCCGAGCTGTCGCTGGCCCGCCGACGGGTTCGCGGCGAGGTCGCCGACCTCGGGCTCGCCGACCTGCTGCTCGACCGTGACGCCATCGCCGCCGTGCTCGCGCGCGACGCCCTGCTCGCCCAGGACGCCGTGCTCGCCCCGGACGCCGGGGTGGTCGATGCCCACGTGGACGCGGTGCTGGCCGCCAGCGGCGGGTGGCCGGCGGCGGTGCGGCTCGCGACCACCCACCTCGACGTCGAGGTGGCGGACCCGGCGACGTTGGCGGCCGCGCTGCCCGATGTGCACGCCGACCTGCACCGCTTCCTCGCCGAGGAGGTGCTGGACCGCCTGCCCGGGCACCTGCGGGACTTCCTGCTCGAGATCTCGGTCCTCGACGAGCTGTCCCCCGGGCTCTGCGACGCGCTGACCGGCCGCAGCGACAGCCGGCAGCTCCTCGCCGAGCTCGACCGGCGCAACCTGTTCCTCACCCGGCACCGCCACGGTGTCGAGGAGGCCTGGAGGCTGCACGACCTGTTTGCGGCGTTCCTGCGCGACACGCTGGCGGTGCGCGTCCCCCGTGAACACCTTGCCGAGCTGCACCTGCGTGCCGCCCGGGCCCTGCCACCGCTGCGGGCGCTGCCCCACCTGCTGGCGGGGGGCGCGTATGTCGAGGCGGCGCGCTCGATCGTCGAGCTCGGGTTCGCCGACCTCGACACCGCCTCGGTCCTGCGGCTGCTGCCGGCGCTGCGTCAGCTGCCCGCCGAGGTGCGGGCCGGCGACCACCGGCTCGCGATGCTCGAGGCCATGGCGGCGCATGCGTTGGGTGACGCTCCCACCGTCGTCGGGGCCCTGGTGCCGGTCCGGGACCGCCTGCGTGCTGCGGGCGACGAGGCCGCAGCCGCCGAGGTCGACGTCATGCTCGCCGAGGCCTGGCTGCAGCTCGGTGACCTGGAGCAGGCCGGTGCCTCGATCGAGCAGGCCCGCGCCCACGTGCCGGACGAGTGGCGGCCGCTGGTCTCCACGGTCGCGATCTGGTGGTGCTTCTACCGCGACGACTGGTCCGGGTTCGGCGAGAGCTTCGTGTCGGCGGTCGAGGCCGCACTGCGTGCGCCGGAGCCGTGGCTGCGCAAGCAGGTCGCCTTGGCCATGTCG
>SKJO01000167.1 GCA_007121975.1 Nitriliruptoraceae bacterium
CTGGTGTGGTCGATGGGCATCACCCAGCACACCTTCGGCACCGACAACGTGCGGGCGATCGTCGATCTGGCGCTCGCGCGCGGCAACGTCGGTCGGCCCGGCGCCGGGCTGATGCCCATCCGCGGGCACTCGGGGGTGCAGGGCGGGGCGGAGATGGGCGCGTACGCGACCGCGTTCCCGGGCGGGGAGCCGATCACCCCGGCCAGCGCGGCCGAGCTCTCGGCCACCTGGGGCTTCGAGGTGCCCGCCACCCGCGGCCGCTCAGCGACCGAACTGGTCGAGGCGGCCGGCCGCGGCGAGGTCGACGTGCTGTGGTCCTCGGGCGGCAACTTCCTCGACACCCTGCCCGACCCGATCGGGGTCCGACGGGCGCTCGAGCAGGTCGGGCTGCGGGTGCACGTGGACATCGTGGCCTCGAGCCAGATGCTGGTCGACGGCGAGCAGGTGCTGCTGCTGCCGGCCATGACCCGCTACGAGCAGCCCGGGGGCGGTACCGAGACCACCACCGAGCGGCGCATCGTGTTCTCGCCCGAGATCCCGCGTCCCGGCCGCTCGGGCCCGGGCGGCGGAGGCGCCGACACCACCGGCGCCGACACCGCCGGCAACGACACCACCGGCAACGACACCACCGGCAACGGGCTCGGCGAGGCCCGGGCCGAGTGGGACGTGCTGCTCGAGCTCGCCCGCCGGGTCGATCCGCAGCGCGCACACCTGCTCGGCTGCGAGACCGCAGCGGCGATCCGGGCCGAGATCGCCCGGGTCGTGCCCGACTACGCCGGCATCGACCGGCTTGCCGCCACCGGCGATCAGGTGCAGTGGGGCGGGACACGCCTGTGCGACGGCTGGCGCTTCCCCACGGCGGACGGGCGGGCACGGTTCGTGCCGGTCCGGCCCCAGGAGGCCGACCTGCCCCCCGGTCGGCTGCACCTGTCGACGCGCCGGGGCAAGCAGTTCAACTCGATGATCTTCAAGGACGTCGATCCGATCACCGGGGCGGGCCGCGATGCCCTGCTGGTCAGCCCCGAGGACGCAGCCGACCTCGGGGTCGGCGACGACGACGCCGTACTCGTGCGCTCCGAGCACGGCGAGGTCCGTGCCCGCGTACGGCTGGCCGCGATGCGTGCCGGCAACGTGCAGATGTTCTTCCCCGAGGCCAACCCCCTGCTGGATCCCACCCGCCGCGACCCGGTGGGACTGGTGCCCGACTACAACGCGGTCGTCGAGGTGGTGGCGATCCGGGAGCCGGCGCCGCCGGACCGTTAGGCTGGCAGCGTCCTGACGAGGATCCCGTCATGAGCGAGCAGCCGACCGCCGCCCTGCCCGACCGTCCGCGCACGATCGTCGTGCCCATCGACGGATCGTCGGTCGCCCAGGCCGCCCTGCCGGTCGCCCACCACCTCGCCGCCGCCCTGCGCGCCGAGGTCCAGCGCATCACGGTCCGCGACGGTGGGCCCGGAGCGACCCACCCCGTGGAGGTCGAGCTCGAAGGCGACGCGACGCAGGCCATCCTCGCCCACGTCGACGCCCTCGAGGCTCCACTGGTCGTGCTCTCCGCGCACGGGCACAGCGGATGGACCAAGCGGCTGGCCGGCAGCGTCGCCGAGCGCGTGATCCGCCGCTGCGCGGCCCCGGTGGTGGTGGTCGGCCCGCACCTGGACCGCAGCCTGCCGCTGCTCGCACCACGCGCACTGGTGGTGGCGGTACCCCCGCCCCCGGTGCCCGACCGCCTCCTGCCGGTGACCGCCGACCTGGCCCGCCTGCTCGGGGCCAGCGTGGTGCTGGTGCACGTGGTGTCCCCGAAGCTCGCCGCGGCGGCGGAGCAGGCCGGTGCGGATGACCCCGAGCACACCCCCGATCTCGAGGCCCTGGCCGAGCAGGTCCGGGCCGCCGGCGTAGCCCGGGTCGAGGCCAGGCGGGTGGTCAGCAAGCGTCGGACCCGGTCGATCATCGAGGTGGCTGACCAACTGGCCCCTCCGGTCATGATCGTGGCGCAGGCCCATGCTGCCGAACAGGCCCGGCAGTCCGATCAGGTCACCTACAAGCTGCTGCGCCACAGCCGGTGGCCGATCCTGGCCACGGTCGGCCGCCCCGGCGCCGGCTCCGGCGTCCCCGAGGACACCACCGTCCCTGCCGACGCCGAGCCCGACGGGCCTGCCGACGCCGACGGGTGAGTCCGGTTGGAACCCGCCGGCCCGGATCGACGTCGAACCGGGCATGAACACACCAACCCGCACTCCCCGCCGCCTCATCACACTGGCCGCCGCCCTGGCCCTGACCGTGGCCGCCTGCGGCGGCGCGGTCGACGATCCGGGGGCAGACCCGGGGACAGACCCGGCGCCGGGTGGCCCCGCCGCGGACCAGGACGCCGGGCTCGACGGCGAGTGGCGGCTGGTCGAGGGACAGGGACCCGAAGGTCGGGTGCCGATTCCCGATGATGCGGCCATCACCCTCAGCATCGACGGAACGGACTGGGGCGGCACCGCAGCCTGCAACTCCTATGGAGGGAGCGTCACCGTCGACGAGGACGGGCAGGTCTCGCTCGCCGGCTTCGCGGTGACCGAGATGGCCTGCCCCGAGCCCGGTCTGATGGATGCCGAGGCGGCCTACCTCGCGGCGCTGACGCAGGTCGACACCGCCAGGATCGAGCCCGACCAGGACGACGAGGACCACCTGGTCCTCACCGGCCCGGAGGTCAGGCTGCGTTTCGCGCCGGTGGCACCGGTCGCCGACGCGGCGCTGATCGGCACCACATGGCGGCTCGACGCGCTGCTCGAAGCCCCGTCGGACGACGGTGCGGACACGGCCGTCAGCTCCGTGCTCGGCGAGGCCGTGCTCGAACTCGCAGACGACGGTTCGATCGCGGGCAGCACCGGCTGCAACCGCTTCGCCGGCGAGGTGGAGCTCGACGGCGATCAGCTGCGGGCCGGTCCCCTGGCCACCACCAGGATGGCCTGCGACGAGGCGTTGACGCGTCAGGAGCAGCACGTGCTCGCCGTCCTCGACGGCACCTCGACGTTCGAGGTCGAGGCGGCCACGCTCACGATCGTCGGCGCCGATGGCCGGGGCCTGATCTACCGCGCCGAGCCGTGACCACCACCGCTCATCCCGCCAGCAGCCCCCGTTCCAGCAGCAGCCAACTGGCGGCCAGCGCCCCGGTGTACAGCAGGCTGACCACCGCAGCGACCGGCACCACCAACAGCGGGTGGCGCTCGCGGGTGATCTGCACCCCGGCCCACGCCGCCGCTCCCAGCAGGAGCTCGGGCGGCAGCACGTAGGGCGCGAGCCACCCGCCCCACGTGGTCACCCCGACCGGCTCCCACAGGCCAAGCGGTGGCAGCAGGGCCTCGGCCCCGATGAACACCACCCCGGCCGCGACCACGGCCCCGACCCAACCCGCGACCGCGCCCCGCCGGCGGTCGAGTGCGTCGGCAGCCGCAACGATCATCACCAGCGGCACCGTCCACATCATGGTCATGGTGCCGCTCACCGGCCCGAGGTTCGGGAAGCCGTCGTCGGGGAACACCAGGGTCCCGAACCCTTCGGCCAGCACCGCATCGGGGACCACCTGGAACACGCTGCAGACCGCGGCGAACCACCACATCGAGCGCCACCGGAGGTAGCCGCGCCACTGCACGACCACGAGCGTGGCCAGGTGGTAGCCCACGAGCAGCCCGGCGATACGCCAGCCCTGGGCCAGCCCGCCGGGGGCCAGGAGGACCCCGGCCGCGATCACCGCGAAGCCCAGGTGCAGCACGAGCAGATCGCGCTCCTCGCGGTCCATGGCTCCCTCCCGCCCCCGACTGCCCGGGCGGGTCGAGGAGGGCTCACGCTAGCCCGTACCCTGCGCGACCATGCCCCGATCCATCGCCTCCGCGCTCGTGTTCTTCTCCTCGGCTGCCGTCCTGGTGCTCGAGATCCTCGCCGCGCGGCTGCTCGCCCCGTACGTGGGCGTGACCCTCGAGGTCTACACCGCGATCATCGGGGTGATCCTGGCCGGGATCGCGGTGGGCTCGTGGCTCGGCGGCAAGGCAGCCGACCGACTCGACGCACGCTCGATGCTCGGCCCGCTCCTGGTGGTCGGCGGTGCCCTGGCGTTCCTGACCATCCCCCTGGTCGACGCGCTGGGCTCGGGGATGCGGGGTGCGTCGGCGGCGACGACCACGCTGATCACCTTCCTGGCCTTCTTCGCACCCGCGGCGGTGCTCACCGCGGTCACCCCGGCGATCATCACCCTCCAACTCGACTCGCTGGACGAGACCGGCCGGGTGGTCGGGCGACTCTCGGCGATCGGCACCGCGGGCGCGATCGTGGGCACCTTCGTGACCGGCTTCCTGCTGGTGGCCGCCGCCCCCACCCGGCCGGTGATCCGGATCCTGGCGGTGCTGCTGATCCTGACCGGGGTCGCCGTCGTGGTCTGGCTGCGCGGCGCCGAGCCGCTGTCGGCCGGCACCATCGTCGTGGCGGTGCTCGCCGCCGCCGGCTCCTTCGCGGGGTCCCACCCCTGCGAGCACGAGTCGGCTTACTTCTGCGCCTTCGTGCGCGAGGACCCCGACCGACCCAGCGGCCGCGAGCTGTGGCTCGACACCCTGCGCCACAGCTATGTCGACCTCGACGACCCCGCCCACCTCGAGTTCACCTACACCCAGTGGTTCGGCGACGTGCTGGCGGGCGTCGCCCCCGTCGGCGAGCCCTTGTCGGTGCTGCACATCGGCGGAGGCGGCTTCACGATGCCGGTCTACCTGCGCGAGACCCGGCCCGGCTCCACCTCGACGGTGCTGGAAGTCGATGCGCTGCTGCTCGAACTCGCCACCACCGAACTCGGCTTCGATCCTGGCGACGACGTCGAGGTGCTGACCAGCGACGCCCGGCTCACCATCGGCCGGGTCGACGCCGACGCCTACGACGTGGCCATCGGCGACGCCTTCGGGGGGGTCGCGGTCCCCTGGCACCTGACGACCGTGGAGTTCCTCACCGCCGTGGACCGTGCACTGACCGACGACGGCGTGTACGTGATGAACCTGATCGACTACGGCCCACGTCGTCTGCTGCGCGCAGAGTTGGCGACCCTCGACGCCGTCTTCGACCATCTGGCGGTGCTCGGCCGGGACGGCTCGTTCGGCCCGCAGCGCCGCGGTATCGGCGGGAACTACGTGCTGCTGGCGTCGCAGCAACCCCTGCCGCTGCAGGCCATCGGTGACGCCAACCGTCGGCGCGGCCGCACCGACGTCCTGCTCGACCACGACCAGGCCCTCGAGTTCGCCGGCGGCGCGATGGTGCTGACCGACGACCACGCGCCGGTGGATCAGTTGCTCACACCACTGCCCGACGGCTGAGCCGCCTCTATCCTGCGGATATCCCACCACCGACGGGAACCATCGTGAGCGTCCACGAGGTGCATTCCGGGAGCGGTCCAGACGTCCCCGAGCCGCGATCGGCCCCGGGGGCGACCCCGGCGACGGCCGTACGCCGCCCCCTTGCCGGAGACCAACCACCATCCGTGCTCGACATCACGGCGTTGGACCTCGGTGGCGACGTGGTGTTCATCACCGACCGCGACGGCACCATCATCGACGTCAACGCCGCGTTCGTGCGGGTGACCGGCTACTCCCGGGACGAGGCGATCGGTCAGACCCCCCGGTTGCTGAGCTCCGGGCACCAGAGCAAGGACTTCTACGAGCAGATGTGGCACACCATCCTGGCCGGTGACGTCTGGGAGGGCGAACTCGTGGACCGCAGGCGCGACGGAACGTTGCGCACCCACCGGGCCACGATCACGCCGGTGCGCGACCACAGCGGGCGCATCACCCATTTCGTGGCCATCGAGCGCGACCTGTCCACCGAACTCGCCCGCCAGGTCGGGACCGGCTCGAGCGGGCTGATCCACACCGATCTGACCGGCCGGTGCATCTACGCCGACACCCGCGCTGGCTCGGTCATGGAAGTACGTCCCGCCGACCTGCTCGGCACCGGGTTCCTCGACCGCCTGGCCGACGAGGACGCGCAGGAACTGCGCGAGGTGGTGTCGTTGTCGACCGATACCGGCCGCGAGCACCGCCTCGACCTGCGCACGGTCGATGATCGCTGGCTGCACGTCGAAGTGGGTCCGCTGCGGATGCCCTCGGGCAACACCGTCGGGACCCGCTGCACCCTGGAGGACATCACCGACCGCGTCTTCGCCCACCGGGAACTGGCGCGCCGCGACGCCTTCGTTGCCAGCGTCCTCGATGCCCTGGAGGCCCCCGTGGGCGTGGTGAGCGTCGAGGGAATCGTGCTTGCGCTGAACCGGTCCTGGCGGGAACGTGCCGGCGAGCCCGACGCGAGCCCGCTGACCGACCTGCACATCGGCGTGGATGTCACCGCGGTCGCGCGGCGCGCGGCTGCCGGCGGAGAGCCCCTCGCGCAGCGCTTCCTCGAGGACCTCAAGTGGGTGCTCAGCGGCCGGGGTCGCGCCCGTCGCCGTGAGGACGGCATCCAGGTCGACCAGTTGGCCTGGGACGAGGGTGGCGCAGTGCTGCTGCTGCGCGACTGACCGCGGTCAGGGCGGCACCCGCGCTCACCGGCCCCCGCCGGGCCGCAGCGCCCAGCGTCGCGCACCAGCGCTCCGGGACGACGCCACGCAAGCGCCAGCGTGCACCAACCGATCCGCACGGTGCGCTGAGCGGCCACCACCGTGCCACACCGCCTCCGCCCCCAGATGCGGCGTACCCAGACGGACACCCACGACCGGCTTGCTACGCCGCGTGGTCCAGCATGGAGGATGCGGCGTACCCAGACGGACACCCACGACCGGCTCGCTACGCCACATCCGGGGAGGGCCGCAGCAGCGGCATCGTGGCTGCCTCACGAGCAGGCCGGCACCCGCTCGCCGCTCGCCGCCGGACGGTGAGCGACGGCTGCCGAACCCCCAACAGGTTCGGCAGCCGGGCCGCAGCGCCCAGCGCCGCCACACGACAGACCCCACCGCCGCCACGCAAGCGCCAGCGTGCACCAACCGATCCGTACTGCGCGCTGACCGGCCACCACCGTGCCACACCGCCTCCGCCCCCAGATGCGGCGTACCCAGACGGACACCCACGACCGGCTCGCTACGCCACACCGGCAACAGCCCAACGAACAGCCCAACGAACAGCCCAACGAACAGCCCAACGAACATCCCGACGAACAGCCAGGTCCCAACCACGCCCGGCGCTCGGGGTGCGGCAGCGGGGTCGACCAGCTGGCCGGAAACGAAGGCGACACCCCACGATCCGTGCGCGACTAACGTGACTGGCGTATCCCGGCGCCGCCGTCCCGGTGGGGGGCGCAGCGCCCGAACCAGGAGTCCTACCGTGGCCTCGTTGCCGCCGACCCCCACGCTGTCGCTGCCGCCCGCGCCCGACCGTCCCGGGCCGCGCGAGCTCACCGCGCACGAGCACGCCGCCGAGGCCCTGCTCACACACGACGAATCGCTCGCTGCCGCTGCCGCAGAGCGATGGCTGGCCGGTTGGGACGAGCTCGGGCCCGACGAGGCGCAACGCATGCGCCTTCAACTCGTCGTCGACGGCCGCGAGCACCTCGCTCAACTCGCCAGCGCCGTGCTCACCGACCGAGCGGCGCTGTTCGCCGACTACCTCGAGTGGCGGGCCTCACGCTACGGCGTGCTGGACCTGTCCCCGGCCGACGAACACGCCTACCTCGAGGTGCTGGGTCACACGATCGAAGAGCACCTCCCGGCGTCGATCGTTCCACCGGCCGCCGACGTGCTCGAGCGGGGACTGCGGCGGCTGCGCCACCCGGGGTCGAGTCCGGCGTCGTTCCTGGCGACGGACACCGCGCTGGCCCACACCGCCGCGCGCTACCTCGACGCCCTGCTCGCCGGCGAGCAGCCCGAGGCGCTCGCACTCGTACGGCGCGCCGTGGCGGAGGGCACCAGCTCCCGGCAGCTGTACCTCGAGGTGTTCCAGCCGGTGCTGCATGAGGTCGGCCGCCTGTGGCAGCTCGGACGCGCGACCGTCAGCCAGGAGCACGAGGTCACCCAGACCACCCAACGGGCGATGGCCGAGGTCGCCGCCCGCCACGACCTGGGCCGCTCCCCGGGCGCCCCCCGAGTGGTCATCGCCTGCGTCGGTGGCGAGCAGCATGAACTCGGTGCCCGCATGGTCCACGACCTGTTCGAACTCGACGGCTGGCAGACCCACTTCCTCGGCGCGGACTGTCCCCCGGTCGACCTCGCCGACCTCGCGGTGCGCCGGGGCGCCGACCTCGTCGCCGTATCAGCGACCCGGTCCGTCCACCTGGATCGAGTGCGCGGCGTGGTGACCGCAGTCCGCGAGCGAAGCAACGTCCCGATCCTGGTCGGGGGGCGGCCCTTCAACCTCGTCGATGACCTGTGGCGGCAGGTCGGAGCGGACGGCACCGCCCCCGACGCCGAGCGCGCTGTCGAGGTCGCCACCCTCCTGGTGGCACAGGCCGCCTGACCGCAGGCAAGCACAGGCCGTACCCTGCCCGAGGGTGCTGCCCACCCGGCACCCCGACCCACGCACCAGGGGGAGGGCCGATGCTGCTCGCCACACCCGCCCGACCGCGCACTGGCCACCTGGACCTCGCGGCGACGTCGGCCCCGGCCCCGGTCCAGACCCCGAATCCGGGCTCCCACCGTCGGACTCCCCACCGACGTGCGCTGACCGTGCTCGTGTTGCTGCTCGGCGCGGTGCTCGCAACCGTCGGCGCCGGTCGGGCCCAGGACGAGCCGCCGGTACTGGTCGTCGACATCAGCGGCGAGATCGATCTGGGCCTGGTGCCGTTCGTCGACCGAGCGGTCGAGGATGCGGTGCAGGCCGACGCCGAAGCCCTGATCGTGCGCATCGACACGCCGGGCGGCCGCCTCGACGCTGCGCTCGAGCTGCGTTCGACCCTGCTCGGCAGCCCGGTTCCCACCGTCGCCTTCGTCGACCGTGAGGCGTTCTCGGCTGGGGCGCTGATCGCCATCGCCACCGAGCAGATCTACTACGCCCCCGGCGGCGTGATGGGAGCGGCCACCCCGGTCGACGGAGGCACCGGCGCGCCCGCCGACGAGAAGGTCATCTCCGCCGTGCGCTCGACCTTCCGGGCCACCGCCGTCGAGCGCGGCCGCGATCCGGACATCGCCGCCGCCATGGTCGATGCCGACCTCGAGGTGGAAGGAGTGGTCGAAGCCGGCAAACTGCTGACCCTCACCGCCGGCGAGGCCCTCGAGGTGGGCTTCGCCGAGGGGACTGCCACCGACCTCGATGACCTGCTCGCACAACTCGAACTCGACGACCGGCCGGTGATCCGCGCCGAGCAGAGCTTCGCGGAGTCACTGGTGAGGTTCGTGACCAACCCGGTGCTCGCCTCGCTGCTGATCACCGTGGGCATCTACCTGGTGATCGGCGACCTGCTCAGCGGCGGCATCGGGGCGGCCGCGGGCATCGGCGTGTCGCTGCTGGCGGTGTTCTTCTGGGGCCATCTGCTCGCCGGGCTGACCGGCTGGGAGGACATCGCGCTGGTTGCCCTGGGGGTGGTCCTGCTGCTCGTGGAGCTACTGGTGGTGCCCGGCTTCGGCATCTTCGGGGTGCTGGGCCTGGCCGGCGTGCTCGGTGGGGCATTCCTGGCGATGGTCAACCGCGACTTCGACTTCGTCGGCACCGAGCAGTTGATGCGGGCCGGGGGCACCATCGCCGCCTCGTTCGTCACCCTGACCGTGGCCGTGGTGCTCACGATCATGGCACTCACCCGCCGGCAGGGGCCGCCCGGTCTGGTGCTGCGCACACAGTTGGGCTCGGGTGCGCCGGTCACCGAGCGCACCGAATCCGGCTGGCTGCGGTGGTTCGGTGACTCCGGCGGGGTGCTCGAGTCCGACCGCATCGACCCGCCGGAACCCCCCACCCCTGCGCCCACCACCGACCCTCAACCCACTCTCGGCCCCGCGCCTGGTACGCCGGGCACCGAGGTCGGCACGAAAGCCGAGGCAAAGCCCGAGACCGCACCCGGCCATGCACCCGAGACAGATGCGGCCCCCACCCCACGTGGACGGCCCTCGATGGTCGGGGCGGTCGGCGTCGCGCTCAGCGACCTGCGCCCGGCCGGAATCGCGGAGGTCGCCGGTGAGCGTCTCGACGTCGTGACCGAGGGCGACTACCTCGGTGTGGGTACCAAGGTCCAGATCATCCGTGACGAGGGCTACCGCCGCGTGGTGCGCCGCCTGCGGTAGCGTGACCGCCCAGCCCGTCCACCCCGCGCGTGGTCGCCGAATGCCGGGCGGGGGACAACCAGGAGTTCTGCATGGAGGCCACGGCCATACCGTTCATCGTGCTCGGCACCGCCCTTGTCGTGGTGCTGTTCCTCTTCTTCTACTTCGTGCCCGTCGGGCTGTGGATCACCGCGCTGTTCTCCGGCGTGCGGGTCGGGCTCGGCACCCTGATCGGGATGCGACTGCGCAAGGTCGTGCCCGGCGAGATCGTGCGGCCACTGATCAGCGCCACCAAGGCCAACATCGATCTCGACATCGCCCAGATGGAAGCCCACTACCTCGCCGGGGGTCGCGTCGGGACCGTGGTGGCAGCGCTGATCTCCGCCGACCGCGCCAACATCGCGCTGCCCTGGAAGCGCGCCACCGCCATCGACCTCGCAGGACGTGACGTGCTGCAGGCCGTGCAGGTCAGTGTCAACCCCAAGGTCATCGAGACCCCCCGCATCGCTGCCGTCGCCAAGGACGGCATCCAGGTCGTGGCCACCGCCAAGGTCACGGTGC
>SKJO01000192.1 GCA_007121975.1 Nitriliruptoraceae bacterium
AGAAGTCGGCGGCCGGGAACCAGCGCCGGGGGGCCGAACGGCCCCGGCAGGCGACCCGTGAGCGTAGCGCGCGCGGCCACACGGCCCGACGCGGCGCCGCAGCGACCGGTCCTCTCGCCCGGGGACGACCCGCTGCCCGGGCCACCCGGGACGTTGGTCCCATGCCACTGCCCACCCGCGACCTGGTCGAACGTACCGTCGACGGACTTGGGTCCTTCCGCCCCCCGATGGGGCCCCTCGCCCCTAACCGGGCAGGGCCGGGCGCGGACATCGTCATGGCAGCGAGGCAACTCGGTGGCCGGGCGGCCACCCATCCCGACGGAGGGGACTCGATCCATGGGTACGGGGACGACGACGACCGGGCGCGTGCGTGCAGGACGCACCGCGCTGACGCTGCTGGTGCTGCTGCTGATGATCGCGGCCACGCTCCCGGCAGCAGCGGATGACGGCAGTGCCGGGGCGGTGACCCGCTCCGCGGCCGCGCCCACGGCCTGGAGCCAGTACGGCGGCAACGCGGGCAACACCATGCAGGCCGGGGTGGCCGGACCCTCCGACCCCGGGCTTCGCTGGCTGCGCGACCTGCGCGTGCCCGAACCCGGCGACCTCGTCGACGCCCCCGAGGGCTACGAGCTTCGCACCACCTGGATCGAACCGAGCACCAACCGCGCGATGGTCGCCGGCAACGTCCTGATGGTGTTCGCCACGAACCTGGCGTACGACACGCCCCGTTGGACCTACGAGATGATCGGCATCGACCTCACCACCGGTCAGGTCCTGTGGGAGATCCGCAACGCCTGGCGGGACACGCGAGCACCGCTGCTCGGCCAGACCGGCACGCGCGCCTCGGCCTCGACCTGCCACCCCGCGATCGACTCACGGGGGCGGCTGTGGATCCCCGATCAGCGCGACGTCGCGGACGGCAGCGGATTCCGCATCGCCCCCGGGGGGTTCGTGGCCTACGACACCGCCACCGGGCAGCAGGTCGCCGAGATCCGCGACGGCACCACCTGCAGCTCCCACGACTCGCTGCTGATCGCCGGCCACGGCATGAACGAGCGCCTGATCGTCTTCCCCGACGAGCGGGGCATGCCGCATTCCCGCAGCAACGACTTCCGCGGCTTCATCGGGGGGTTCCCCGAGGAGCTGCGCGCCTACGATATCGGCGGTGCGCAGCCCTCCCAGCAGCCGGTGTGGCGCCTGGGCCCGGCCGCGGAGGTCGGCTTCGATGCCGTGCTCGGCGTCAGCTCGTGGACGGCCCCGGACCGGCCCCCCACCTGGGCCCCGAGCCCGGGCGTGGCAACCGAGGACTCGGTCATCTTCGCCACCGTCACCTTCACCGGCGAGGGCATCGGCGAGGGCATCGTCGAGCTCGTCGAGCTGTCCCTGACCGATGGTCGGGAGCTCGGTCGGACCGAGGTGCCGATGCCGAGCGAGGAGGACGCCGAGGGCAACCTCACGCCCATGGAGCCGCAGATCTACCTCTGGTACCACCTGATCGTCTCGGACGACACCCTGCTCGTGGCCACGCCGTGGGAGCGACGCGGTCGCGCTACCGTCCCGTTGAGCCCGCGCGTGGGCTTCCTCGCCGCCTTCGACCTCACGGGGCGGCTGGGTGGGGACCCACTCTGGTTCAAGGAGGGCAGCCGAGCCGACCGTGTCACGGCTTGGCGCCTCCCGGTCATCTCCGAGGGCGGTGTGGTCGTCCAGCCCTTCAACCAGAACCTGGAGCGACCACCGGTCGAGCCGCTCGAGGCCTACGACCTGCGGACCGGCGAGCAGCGGTTCGTCCTCGACGGCAGCGACTGCCTCGCCGAGAGCTGCTTCCCGTACAACCTGCACCGTCAGGGCGTGTCCGACGCCGACGGTGCGATCTACACCCGGGCGTTCGAGAGCTCGCGGCCCTCGTCCATCAACGCGCTGGTCAAGCTCGACGCGACCGGCAGCGAAGCCTGGCGGTTCACCGACCGTGACCTCGCCGAGGCCCACACCGGTCTGCCCCAGGACGACGCCGAGGCCAGCACGCTGCCCTTCACGTTCACCGGCAGCAACCCGGTGATCGGTCCCATCGCCGATGACGGCACCCTGCTGCTGTTCGCGCCGGTCAACAACGCGACCGTGGGCTCCAACGAGATCCGCAGCACCATCGTCGCCATCGACAACTCCGGCGGGCTCGCGGAGGCTCCCGCGCCGGATCCTGGCCCGACCCCAGACCCCGACCCGGACCCAACGCCCGACCCCGACCCGGACCCAACGCCCGACCCCGACCCGACCCCCGACCCCATACCTGACCCGACCCCCGACCCCACGCCGGCGCCGACCTTCACCGACGTCGACCCCGCCAACGTGCACGCGCCGGGCATCAACGCGGTGGCCGCCGCCGGCATCACCACCGGCTGCGCACCCGGCCGCTTCTGCCCCAACGACAACGTCACCCGCGCCCAGATGGCCACCTTCCTCTCCCGGGCCCTGAACCTGCCCGCAGGCCCCAACGCCGGCTTCAGCGACGTGCCTGCAGACAGCGTGCACGCGCCGGGCATCAACGCCGTGGCCGCGGCCGACATCACCACCGGCTGCGCACCCGGGCGCTTCTGCCCCAACGACAACGTCACCCGCGCCCAGATGGCCAGCTTCCTCTTCCGTGCGTTGAACCTGGCCGAAGGTCCCGACGCCGGCTTCACCGACGTCGACCCGAGCAACGTGCACGCCCGGGGCATCGACGCGGTCGCCGCCGCCGGCATCACCACCGGCTGCGCACCTGGCCGCTTCTGCCCCAACGACAACGTCACCCGCGCCCAGATGGCCACCTTCCTCTCCCGGGCCCTGAACCT
>SKJO01000104.1 GCA_007121975.1 Nitriliruptoraceae bacterium
CGGGCCTGGGCATCGGAGCGGTGGCTCTGCTCGGCGGTGGCGGCGACGAGCCCGACGACCCGGTCGAGGTGGTCGCCGACGCCCCGGAGGATCCCGGCGCCGAGCCGCCGCCTGACGCGGTGCCCGCCGCAGCGGAGCAGCGCTTCGAGGAGGCGTGCCTGGCCAACGACGTCGCCCCGGCGCTGTGCACCTGCGCGCTCGAGCGCGCCCTCGACCAGCTCAGCGTGGAGCAGTTCCTGGCCAACGACGAGCTGCTGCAGGACACCGGGGACCGGCTCACCGGCCCGGTCCGGGAGCAGTTCGACTGGTGCCTGGCCCAGGAGGCGTGAGCGGCACGGTCAGGCGGGCGGGACGTTCTGGTGCAGCCGGAAGCGGTTGTCGGGGTCGAGTCGGCGCTTGAGCTCACGCAGCCGGCGGTAGTTCGCCTCCCCGTGCGCGGCCCGCAGGGCGGCGTCACCGCGCTCGAGGAACCCGGGGAAGTTGAGGTACTCGCGACCCGCGGACACCGGCTCGAACGCGTCGATGCAGCCGCGTGTCCAGCGCAGGTTGACGTCGTCGTCGGCGGGGTCGTCCCAGTTGGCCTCGACTCCCAGCAGCCACGGGGCCCCGCGATCACCGTACGCGGTCGCGTCGGGCGCCACCCGCGCCATCGCCCCGCCGAGGTGCCACAGGTCGACCGTGGACCGGGCGGAGGGACGGCGCCGGGTCCACTCGATGGTGTGGGCGATGACCTCGTCGGACAGCTCGGGCAGGTACTGCGAGCGCCAGTAGTAACGCAGCCCGTCGGGGTAGTCGGCGTCGAACAACTGCTGCAGATCGACATACGGCAGCGGCCCGCTCAGCTCGGCGATCGGATCGCCCAGGGAGCGGATCGGACGGGTCAGGTCCTCCCCGCGGGACAGGTCCGTGGCCGCACACGCCACCAGGATCACGCAGGGCTGGCCCCAGTGCTCCGGCGGGAACTCCTCGGTCTGCGGCACGCTGCCGCACACGACCAGGGACGAGACCTCCTCGGCCAGCTCCCGGGTCCATCCCCGGTACACGCGCAGCACCTGCTCGGCGCGGTCCAGCGGGTAGACCGTGAACGAGACGAACACCTCGGGCCCGACCGGATGCGCCCGGTAGGTGAACTCGGTGACGACCCCGAAGTTGCCCCCGCCACCGCGCAGTCCCCACAGCAGCTCGGGATCACGCTGCTCATCCACGTGGTGGACGCTGCCGTCCGCAGCGACGAGCGTCGCTCCCACGAGGTTGTCGCAGGTCAGCCCGTGCTTGCGGCGCAACCAGCCGATCCCCCCGCTGAGCGTCAGCCCACCGACCCCGGTCTCGGACACCACGCCCCCGGGGACCGCGAGTCCGTGACGCTGCGTGGCCGCGTCGAGGTCCGCGAAGGTCGCGCCCCCGCCCACCCGAACCTGGCGGGCGGGAGGATCCACCTCGACGTCGGCCATCGTCGACAGGTCGATGACCAGTCCGCCGTCGACCCCGGCGGTGCCCGCAACATGGTGGCCACCGCCGCGCACGGCCAGCAGCAGGTCGTTGGCGGCGGCGAAGCGCACCGCCGTACGTACGTCGTCGGTGTCGACGCAGCGGGCGATCGCGGCCGGCCGGCGGTCGGTCATGGCGTTCCACAGCTGGCGGGCGCGGTCGTAGCCGGCGTCACCCGCGCGCAGCAGTTCGCCACGCAGGTCAGCGCCGAGCGTGTCGAGTGCGCCGTCGAGGTCGACGGTCTCGCCGGTCAGGGTGGTCAGCGCCGTCATGGTGGCCCTCCTCGTAGGTCGCGTGGGAATCCGGTGACGGACTCCTCGACGCTACGGAGCACCCCTCGGCCACGGCACCGGCCGTGCCACCCATCTTCCCGCGCCCGACCACGTAGGCGACCCACGCACGCCACCTACCTCAGCGCCGGCTGCGGTCCGCGCCGGTCCGCGCCGGTCCGCGCCGGTCCGCGTCAGTCGGTGGGCTCGTCGGCGAAGTAGGCGTGGGTGCCCTGGGCCTGCACGGCCGCGCCGATGCGCTCGAGCGCGTGCGCGTAGGCAGCCATGCGCAGCCCCGTGCCCGTCTCCTGGGCGAGATCCAGGATCGTGGCGGTCTCGCGGCGCATGATCTCCTCGAGCCGCTCGTGGACCTCCGCGAGCTTCCAGTGCAGACCCATGCGGTTCTGTACCCACTCGAAGTAGCTGACCGTGACGCCCCCGGCGTTGGCCAGGATGTCGGGCACGACCGTGACGCCGCGTTGCTCGAGGATGGCGTCGGCCGCGCTGGTGGTGGGACCGTTGGCGACCTCGACGACGACGTCGGCCTTGATCCGCTCGGCGTTGTCGCCGGTGATCTGTCCCTCGAGCGCCGCCGGGATGAGCACGTCCACGTCGAGCTCGAGCAGCTCGTCGTTGGTCACCTGCTCGGCGGGCACCAGCTCACAGATCGAGCCCTCGCAGTACACCGACCGCAGCTGGCGGGTGTCGTTCTTGGTGGACACCAGGCTGGGCACGTCGAAGCCCTCGGGCCGGTGGATACCACCCCGCGAGTCGCTGACGGCCACGATGCGGTAGCCGTCCGCGTGCAGGAGGCTGGCGATGTGCTGGCCGGCGTTGCCGAAGCCCTGGATCGCGACCGTGGTCTCGCGCGGGTCCCAGCCGCGCCGCTCCTCGATCACCTTCAGGCTGTAGTAGGCGCCCCGCCCGGTGGCGTCGTCGCGCCCGACGCTGCCGCCCAGGTGCAGCGGCTTGCCGGTGATCACCGCCGGGGTGCGCTGGCCACGGTGCTTGGAGTACTCGTCCATCATCCAGCCCATGACCATGGCGTTGGTGTAGAC
>SKJO01000352.1 GCA_007121975.1 Nitriliruptoraceae bacterium
CCGCCGAGATCTACAACCAGATGTTCACCATGCACGGCCTGACGATGGTGTTCCTGGTGGTGATGCCGCTCGCGGCGGCGTTCTTCAACTACCTGACCCCGCTGATGATCGGGGCGCGCGATGTCGCCTTCCCGCGGCTGAACGCCTTCAGCTACTGGGTCTACCTGTTTGGCGGGATCTTCCTGTACTCCTCCTTCCTGCTCGGCGGCGCGCCCAACGGCAGCTGGGTGGGCTACGCCCCCCTGCACGCGGATGCGACCTCCAACATGGCGTTCTACGCCGTTGGGCTGCAGATCCTGGGGGTCAGCTCGCTGGCCGCCGCGATCAACTTCATCGTCACGATCCTCAACATGCGCGCACCGGGCATGACCTTCATGCGCATGCCGATGTTCGTGTGGATGACGCTGGTGACCAGCTTCCTGCTGCTGTTCGCGATCCCGATCATCGCGGTGGCGCTGTTCATGCTGCAGTTCGACACCGTCTACGGCGCGCAGTTCTTCCAGCCCGGTACCGGTGGGGACCCGGTGCTCTACCAGCATCTGTTCTGGCTGTTCGGGCATCCCGAGGTCTACATCATGATCCTGCCCGCGATGGGGATCGTGTCCGAGATCCTGCCGGTGGGCTCGCGCAAGCCGTTGTTCGGCTACGCCGCGGTGGCCTTCGCCGGCGCGGCCATCGGCTTCATCGGCTTCGGGGTGTGGGCCCACCACATGTTCACCTCCGCGATCGGCCCCGTCGCCCGCTCGGCGTTCGGGCTGGCCACGATGTTCATCGCGGTACCGACCGGGATCAAGATCTTCAACTGGGTGTTCACCATGTGGGGCGGCAAGCTGCGCCTGGATACCGCGATGCTGTTCTCGATCGGTTTCGTGTCGATGTTCACCATCGGCGGGCTGTCGGGGGTCACCCACTCGATCGTTCCCCACAACGCTCAGCAGCACGACACCTACTACGTGGTCGCCCACTTCCACTACGTGCTGTTCGGCGGCGCGCTGTTCGGGCTGATCGCCGGGATCTACTTCTGGTTCCCGAAGGTCACCGGCAAGCTGATGGACGAGAAGCTCGGCAAGCTGCACTTCTGGACCTGGCTGATCGGCTTCAACCTCACCTTCGGTCCGATGCACCTGTCGGGGCTGCTCGGCCAGCCGCGGCGCACCTCGGTGCTGCCCGCCGAACTCGGCGGAACGGTGGAGCTGTACAACCTGCTCAGCTCGATCGGCTTCGTGGTCCTGTTCTTCTCCGCGCTGGTGTTCCTCGGCAACCTCATCCGCAGCATCCGCAGCGGCGAGGCCTCCGGGCTCGACCCGTGGGATGCGCGCACCCTGGAGTGGATGACCGCCTCGCCCCCACCTCACTACAACTTCGACGCGATCCCCACCGTCACCCACCGCGATGAGTTCTGGCACCGCAAGTACGCCGAGGACGAGTCCGGCATGCCCGTGCGGGTACCGGCGGGGGCCTCCGACGACCACGAAGACGACCACGACGCGCACATCCACATGCCCGACCCGTCGTACTGGCCGTTGATCATGACCTCGGGCTTCCTCCCCCTGGGCTATGCGCTGGTCTACGCCAACGTGTGGCTGGGGCTGCTCGGTGCGGTGTGGACGCTGGTCGGGATGTTCGGCTGGATCATCGAACCGCTGGCCGAAGGCGATGATGACGATCCGGTCGAGGCCGACACCGACACGCGCAGCGCCGTCGCCACCCACTGACCGGTCAGCCCTCTGGCTGTCTGACGACCGAAAGGCCGACCCATGTCCGCGGTGGCGCACGAGACCTCGCTGGGGCTCGACAACCGCAAGCTGGCGATGTGGACCTTCCTGGGCTCCGAGTTCCTCTTCTTCGGCGCCTTCGTGTCCGCCTACCTGCTCTACCTCGACCGCACCGCAGGCGGTGTGGGCATCGAGGTGTTCGACATCCCGTTCACCTCGATCAGCTCCTTCGTGCTGCTGATGAGCTCGCTGACCATGGTGCTCGCCCATCACGCGCACACCAAGGGTGACATGCGGCGCATGCGGATGTGGATCCTGGCCACCGCCGGGCAGGGTGCGGTCTTCCTCGGCGGGCAGGTGTTCGAGTTCACCGTGTTCTACCGTGAGGGCCTGGTCGCGACCCAGAGCCCCTTCGCGTCCTCGTTCTACTACCTGGCGGGGTTCCACGGCATCCACGTGTTCGTGGGCATCCTGATGCTGCTCGGGCTGTACTCGCTGTCGCTGACCGGCAAGGTCAAGCCCAACCAGGACCTCAAGACGGAGATGATCGGCCTGTACTGGCACTTCGTCGACATCATCTGGGTCGTGATCTTCACGGTCGTCTACCTCATCCCCGAACTGGCGATGACCTGACCCGCCCCACCGGCCCGGCACCAGGAGCCCGCACCATGAGCACCGCACCGACCCAGGACAGCCCTCCGTCCGAACTCGAGAACCCGCGACGGGGCCACCACCCCACCCCGCGGGACTACGTGCGCATCGCCCTGATCCTGGCGGTGCTCACCGCGCTCGAGGTCTCGACCTACTTCTTCGAGTTCGGGCCGCTGGGCATCCCGGTGCTCATCGTGCTCATGATCGTCAAGTTCCTGATGGTCGCCGGCTTCTTCATGCATCTGCGCTTCGACGTGCCGCTGTACACCAAGCTGCTGTACACCGGCCTGTTCTTCGCGCTGGTCCTGTACGCGATCACGCTGGCGGTGCTGGTGCTCGACGGCGGCGAACTGCTCTAGCGCAGCGAGGAGATCCGACCGGTGTCCCACGACCACATCGCCGCGCTGCCCCTCGAGTTCTCGGGGGCGGTCACGCTCGGCTGCGTGGTGCTGCTGGCCGGCTACCTGCTGGGACTGCGCCGCTACGGGCCGGTCTTCGTGCCGTTGCAGCGGGCCGCGACCACCCGGCAGCTCATCGCGTTCACCGCCGGGGTCCTGGTGCTGTGGGTGGCGCTCGGATCGCCGGTGCACGCCGTGGGGGAGCGAACCCTGCTCAGTCTGCACCTGCTCCAGCACCTGCTGCTCGGGCTGCTCGCCCCCCCGCTGCTGCTGCTGGGCCTGCCGCGCTGGATGGCGGAGGTGCTCGCGCACCCGCCGATCGTGCGCCGCGTGCTGGCGGTGGTGACCCGGCCCTGGCTGTCGGTGGGGCTGTTCTCGCTGCTGCTGATCGTGCTGCACCTGCCGGTGTCGATCGCGGCGTTCGCCGCCGGCGGCCCGCTGCACCATGCCGCCCACGCCCTGCTGCTGGCCACCGGGATCGCGGTCTGGTTGCCGTTGGTCTCGCCGGTTCCCGCGATCGTCGCGCGCCCGTCGGCGGGGATGCGCGCCCTCACCCTGTTCGCCCTGTCCATCGTGCCCACCGTGCCGGCCTCCGCCCTCACGCTCATGCAGCGCAGCCCCTACCTGGTCTACGACGGGGCGTCGCAGGCGGTCGGGGTGAGCCCCCTGCACGACCTGTGGGCGGCCGGGCTGCTCGCCAAGGTCGGTGGCAGCGTCGCGCTGTGGACGGCGGCCATCGTGCTGTTCTTCCGCTGGGCGGCCGAGGCCGACCGGCACCAGCGTCACCGCGCTGCGGTCCTGCCCGCCGGCGTCGCAGCATCCCCGCCAGACCCCTCCCACCCCTGACCAGTCGAGGCCGGACCGATGAACACGCAGACCCGAAACCGGGTGCTCTACCCGATCCTCGTCCCCGTGGCCGTGCTCCTCGTGATGGGTGGCTTCATCGGCCTGGTCGCGCTGGTGCTGCTCTACACCACGCACAACGCCGCGCTGATGATCGCCGCGGTCGCCGCTGGAGGGATCCTGTTCTCGATCTCGTTGGCGGCCACCCGCGACAAGCTCGATCTCGGCGCCAAGGCGGTGCTGATGTTCGCCGCAGCGGTGCCCTTCGTGCTCGGCGGCGCCTACGCGCTCGGGGTGATCGGCGACATCGACGACGACGACCGCAACATCAACGTCGAGCCGCTGCTCGTCATCCCCGACGACGCCCCGCTGATCGCGGCGGAGAACTCGGTGGAGTTCTGCATGCCCGACAACGGAGGCTGCGAGCCGATCTTCGACTGGGACATCGTGCCGTCCCAGG
This sequence comes from Nitriliruptoraceae bacterium, assembly GCA_007121975.1. Taxonomy (GTDB): domain Bacteria; phylum Actinomycetota; class Nitriliruptoria; order Nitriliruptorales; family Nitriliruptoraceae; genus SKJO01. The sequence continues at coordinate 4,068 of SKJO01000352.1, forward strand.
AGACCGACTTCCTGTCGTTCTTCTTCGAGAACCGTGAGGTCGGGGTCGGCCACAACGTGGTCTTCTACGAACTCGAGGGCACCGAGGAGAGCCCGTCGCCCGGCCCGGCGATCTTCGGCTCGCCGGTCAAGCCCGGCTACTTCCTCGAGGGCTACGTCTCCGAGGTGCGCTGGGACGAACTGCCCGAGGTGTTCTACTTCAACTGCGCGGTGCACCCGAACATGGACGGCATCGCCCGGCTCGTCGAGGAGGCCTGAGCCTCACGTCGTGGGGTGACCCGAGGCGCGCAGCGCTGCGGCGGCCGCCTCGGGCAGCCCGATCCTGGGTTGCTCGCCGCGCAACTGGGGCAGCAGCGCCTCGGCGGCGGCCCGCCCGACCGCCGCGTGGGCGGCCGGCGGCCAGTGGATGCCGTCGGGGTTGAGCTCGTCGGCGTGGGGCTCGACCAGCGGCCAGGTGGGCACGCCGGGGAACCCGTGGCGGGCGGCGAGTTCGAGGTGGTGCCGCTCGGCGGCCGGATGCCGGGGATGGGCGTGGGCGTAGTACGCCGAGCGGTGGCTGGTCGGTCCGAGCGCGATGCCGGCGGCGCGCCCCCAGGTCAGCCCCCGGAGGTGGTCGAGCAGCCGGACGAACAGGCGCTCGAACTCCGCCGCCGGGGTGCGACGGCGCCGGCCGCGGGTCGCGCGCACCACCCACGGGTAGGCGGCATGCAGGGTCCGGCGCACCCGGCGGCGCAGCGGATCGGGGCGCAGGTGGGGCACCACGGCGTCCAGCACCGGAGGAATGCCACCGGGCGCGTGGTCGAAGCTTCCCACGCCGACGATCAGTGCGTCGGCCCGGCCGATGAGGTCGAACTGCACGTGGCGGTCCTTGGTGACCGTGCGCAGCGCCTCACGCACGGTGTGCCCGGCCCGGGCCACGACCACCACCTCGACGTTGCGACCGAGCTGCTCGGCCAGGTGTCGGGCGGTGACGTTGGGGTAGAGCGACGGATGGTCGGGCAGCTGCGGTCCCCGGTGGTCGGTGAAGCTGGTCGAGTCCCCGACCACCACCAGCCGCAGAGGACCGGACCCGGCCGAGCCGGCTGCGGTCATGAGCGAATCGGGCTCGGCGTGGTGCGTGCGTGCTCGGCACCGGATTCGGGCTCGTCAGCCCCCTCCTCCAGCTGCGGGCGGGCCCAGACCCACACCGTGGTGACCGTGGCCCACATCAGCGCGGCGCCGAGGATGTGGACCGCGACCAGCGCGGCCGGGATGCCCAGCGCGTACTGCGTGTAGCCCACCGCCCCCTGCACCAGCTGCAGGCCGAGCAGGACCCGCAGGGCGGTGCGCAACCGCGGCGGTCCGCTGCGCCAGGTCACGGCGACCAGCGCGATGGTCAGGCCGACCAGTGCCCAGACCGCATCGGCGTGCGCGATCGCCATGATGCGGATGTCCAGGCCGAGGCGTCCGACGTCGGGGTCGCCGGCGTGCGGGCCGGCGCCGGTCACCAGCGTGCCCAGCACCAGCACCACCGCCGCCACCACCGCCAGTGCCATGGTCGCCCACCGCAGGCCGGCCCCGACGGGCTCGGCGTCCGCGCCCGTCGGGGCGGGCTGGACCCGGTGGTAGAGCGCGACCGCGGCGGCGATCAGCACCATGGAGAGGAGGAAGTGGCCTGCAACCGTCAGCGGCGAGAGCCGGGTGAGCACCGTGATGCCGCCGAGCACGACCTGGGCGAGTACGCCGATCGGCAGCACCCAGGCCAGCCGTTCGATGGCCGCCGGGTGCGGACGCGTGCGCCGGACCTGCACGAACACGGCCACCACCGAAGCCAGGACCACGAACGACAGCAGCCGGTTGCCGAACTCGATCGCGGTCTGGATCCCGGAGTGCTCCCCACCCGGCAGTGGTACGAGGTTGTTGCCGTCGCAGGTCGGCCAGGTCGGACAGCCCAGCCCCGAGCCGGTCACCCGCACCAGCCCGCCACTGAACACGATGCCGATGTTGGTGATGACCGCGGCGAGCGCGAACCTGCGCAGGCGCTGCCGTCCGGCGTCGTCGGCGGCCCGTTCGACCGCGTCACGGTCGGCATGGTCGGAGTGGTCGGTGCGGGGTGCCGGCCCCGCCTCGCTGCGCTCGATCGGCTCCATGGGGTCCGTCTGCTCCAGGCTCGCCGCGCGGGTCACTGAGGGCGTAACCTTACCGGCGCCCGGAGAGTCCACCCCCCTTGGATGCCGCATGTCCCTCGATGTGCGCCCGACCCTCGTCGACGTGCCCGTGCACGTCCATCGGCGGCGGGCGGTGGTACTGCTCGGGCTCGGGCTGTTCCAGCTGTGGCTGTGGGGGACGCGGATCGTCAACCTGCTGGAGGGGGCCTCCTCGTTCTCGACCGCGTTCGTCACGGTGCACCTGGTGCTGTACGTGACCGCGATCGGGGCCGGGGTGGTGCTTGCGGGCCTTGGGGTGGCGATGTGGCGTGAGACGCGGCAGGGAGCACGTTGAGATGACCCATTCCGAGGCCGTGCCTGCCGAGACCCTCGAGGGTCCACTGCACGATGAGGGCCGCTACGAGCGCCGCGGCGGCACGCTGGACACCGTGCGCCGCTACGTCATGGTCACCAAGCCGCGCATCATCGAACTGCTGCTGGTGACCACCGTGCCCACCATGGTCGTGGCCGCGCAGGGCTGGCCCGGCACCTGGCTGGTGATCGCCACGGTGCTCGGCGGCACGATGTCGGCGGCGAGCGCCAACGCCTGGAACAACTACATCGACCGCGACATCGACCGGCTCATGGCCCGCACCTCGGCGCGGCCCACCGCCCGCGACGAGATCAGCCCGCGGGGCACCGCGGTGCTGGCGACGATGCTTGGCATCGCCGGGTTCGTGTGGCTGTGGGGGTTCGTGAACCTCACCGCGGCGCTGCTGGCCACCGGGGCGATCCTGTTCTACGTCTTCGTCTACACCCTCGGACTCAAGCGCCGCACCGATCAGGGCGTGGTCATCGGCGGCATCGCCGGCTGCGTGCCCGTGCTGACCGGCTGGGCGGCGGTGTCGGGCGGATCGCTGGCGGATCCCCGCCCGTGGCTGCTGTTCGCGATCATGCTGTGGTGGCAGCCGCCCCACTTCTGGGCTCTGGCGATGAAGTACCGGGAGGACTACGCCCGCGCCGGGCTGCCGATGCTGCCGGTCACCCAGGGCAACGACGAGGCGACCCGCCAGATCCTGCTCTACAGCTACCTGCTGTTCGCGATCGTGCTGATGACGATCGCCGGGGGCGGGGTCGGCTGGCTGTTCACCGTCGTGTCGCTGCTGCTCAGTGTCGTGTGGCTGCTGCTCGCCCACGAACTGCGCCGTCAGCGCACGATCGCGGTGGCGATGCGCCTGTTCCATTACTCGACGATCTACCTCGGTCTGCTGTTCATCGCCGTGGCCGTCGACGCGGTGCTCTGAGCCGCGAACGAAGGCCGCGCAGCGAGGCGGCGGGGGGCGCCGATTTTGACCTCGGCCGTCCGGCCGTGTCCACTTCGCTCCTGTCCGCCTTGGGAGGGGTTTCGTGACGTCCGATCAGATCCTGAAGGAGCGCGAGGAGATCCTCGCGGGCATCGAGGGCAAGACGCTCGTCGATGCGTTCATGTCCACCTGTGACACCAACGCCGGGCGCCCGGCGCTGGTCGTCAAGCAGGGGGAGGGGTTCAAGACCTGGACCTGGGCCGACTACCGGCGCGAGTCCAGCGAGCTGGCGATGGCGCTGCGCCGGCTCGGGGTCGGTCACGGCGACTTCGTGGCCCTGATGATGACCAACCGGCCCGAGCACGTGCTGGTCGACATCGGCACGCTGCTGGCCGGCGGCACCCCCGTGTCGGTCTACAACACCTTCACGGCCGAGCAGGTCGGCTACATCGCCGGCAACTGCGACGCCAAGGTCGCCATCGTCGAGGACAAGTCCTACCTCGACAAGTGGCTGGCGGTGTGGCCTTCCCTGCCGGCGTTGACCACGATCGTGGTAGTCGACCCCACCGGCGTGGAGCTCAGCGACAAGGTCCTCAGCTACGAGCAGTTGCGCGAGCAGGGCGCCGCGGCGCTGGCCGGCGGCCAGGGCGAGCTCGAGAACAGCTGGCGCGCGGTGGACGCCGAGGACCCGGTCACGCTGATCTACACCTCGGGGACCACCGGGCCGCCCAAGGGCGTGGTGATCACCCACCGCAACCTGCTGTACATGCTCGGGGTCGTGCAGCAGATGCTCGACATCCAGCCCGGGCAACGCGGCATCTCCTATCTGCCGCTGGCCCACGTCGCCGAACGGATGACCACCCACTACGTCGGCGTGCGTTTCGGCGGCACGGTGTACTTCGTGCAGGAGATCTCCGCGGTCGTCGACACCCTGCAGGAGGCCCGGCCACAGACCTTCATGGCCGTACCGCGGGTGTGGGAGAAGATGAACGCCGCGCTGCTGGCCAAGGTCGACGCGACCGAGAACCCGCGCAAGCGCCAGCTGGCCAAGCGCGCCATCGACGTCGGGATGACCAAGGTCCGCGAGGAGATGGCCGGCCGCACCCCCGGGTTCGGGCTGCGCCTGCAGCACGCGATCTTCGACCGACTGGTGTTCGCCAAGATCCGTGACGGGCTCGGGATGGACGAGCTCAAGTACGCGTTGTCGGGGGCGGCGCCGATCAGCGCGGACCTGCTGATCTTCTTCAAGGCCATCGGGGTCGAGATCCTCGAGGTCTACGGCATGACCGAGTCGACCGCGGTGATCACCGCCAACACCCCCGGCGAGGTGCGCATCGGCACCGTCGGCCCCCGCCTGCCCGGCATCGAGGTCCGCATCGCCGAGGACGGGGAGATCCTCGCCCGGGGGCCGAGCATCACCCGCGGCTACTGGAAGCGCGACGAGGCCACCAAGGAGACCATCGACCCCGAGGGCTGGCTGCACACCGGCGACCTCGGTCGGATGGACGACGACGGCTACGTACGCATCGTCGGCCGCAAGAAGGAACTGATCATCACCGCGGGTGGCAAGAACCTCTCGCCCAACAACATCGAGGAGTCGATCAAGCAGCGCTCGCCGATCATCGGCCAGATCTGCGCGGTCGGGGACGACAAGCCGTTCATCGCCGCGCTGGTGGTGCTGGATGCCGAGGTGCTGCCGGGCTGGTGCGAGTCCAACGGCATCCCGTTCGCGTCGGTCGCCGAAGCGGCGCAGGACCCGCGGATCGTCGCCGAGGTCCAGCGGGCGATCGACGCCGGCAATGCTGATCTCGCCCGCGTCGAGCAGGTCCGCAAGTTCGAGATCGTGCCGGCCGAGTGGACCGCGGAGTCCGAGGAACTCACCCCCTCGCTCAAGCTCAAGCGCAACGTCGTGCACACCAAGTACCTCGACGTCATCGAGGGCATGTACGTCGACAAGCGCTGAGTCCACCTGGCAGCAGGCTGATGGCGGGCCGTCCCGAAGCGGGGCGGCCCGCTGCTCGTGTGGCGCCGAGGATGGTCGACGATCCCGCTTGACGCTGACTAAACGTTCAGCCATAATACTGAACATGGACTCAGTGCCGACCGCCCCCGACGACCGCACCGGACGTGCGCGCATCCGCGACGCCGCGCTGCGCCGCTTCGGTGACGACGGGGTCGACGGCACCAGCCTGCGCGTCATCGCCGACGACGCCGGGGTCTCGCCGGCGCTGGTCGTCCACCACTTCGGCTCCAAGGCGGGGCTGGTCCGCGACTGCGACGAGCACGTCGTGGCCACCACCCGGCGGGCCAAGCAGCAGGCGATGGCGACCGGCGCCGGGCTCGATGCGCTCGGCAGCCTGCGTGAGGCGGAGGCGAGCCGACCCCTGCTGCGCTACCTCGCCCGCCGGCTCGTCGACCACTCGCCGCAGGTTGCGACGCTGGTCGATGAGCTCGTCACCGACGCCCAGGCCTACCTGGCGACCGGTGAGGACACCGGCATGATCCGCCCGACCAGCGACCCGTGGGGCCGGGCAGCCGTGCTGACGATCTGGTCACTCGGTGCGCTCGTGCTGCACGAGCACGTCGCGCGGCTGCTCGGTGCCGATCTGACCGAGGACACCGCCGGGTTGGTGGCCTACTCCCGGCCGGCGGTCGAGGTGTTGGGTTCGGGCGTGTTCACCGAGGACATCGCCGCCTCGCTGCAGGCCGCCTACGACGACCTTGCTCAGGTACCCGCGCCAGACGCCTCAACGGACCAGCACCCCCCGCACCTCACCGCCGAGCCCCCGCCCGGCATCGGCTGAGCTTCGGCCGCACGGCCCCGCCGAACAGGGTGCCCCCCGCAAGCGCCCGGCAGCTGCGCCCCGCGCCGCTGCCCGTCTCCAGGAGAACCCCCGTGTCCCCCCGCTCCCACCCCCCCGCGTCGGGCGACGTCGTGGTGCGCACCGACGGCCTCGTCAAGGACTACCGCGCCGGCACGCCCGGCCGGCGCCGCGCCCGGGTGCGCGCGCTCGACGGACTCGACCTCGAGGTGTCCCGTGGTGAGGTGTTCGGCTTCCTCGGTCCCAACGGGGCCGGCAAGTCCACCACCATCCGCATCCTGCTCGACCAACTGCGCCCAACCGCCGGCCACGCCGAGGTACTCGGCACGACTCCGCGCGCCGGCGGTGCCGGACTGCGTGCGCGCATCGGCA
>SKJO01000368.1 GCA_007121975.1 Nitriliruptoraceae bacterium
GATCGCGCCACGGGCCGACGGCGAGGACTTCGCGCCCGGCCTGGACCTGGCCCTGTCCTTCGGCGGCGACGGCACCTTCCTGCGGGCCGCGCACCAGTGCAGGGACGCCGGGGTGCCGGTGCTGGGGGTCAACCTCGGCCGGCTCGGGTTCCTCGCCGAGGTCGAGGTCGATGACCTCGGTCCGGCGATCCGTGCGGTCGCCCGGGGCGAGTACAGCCTCGAGGAGCGCAGCACCCTCGAGGTCGAGGCCTTCGACGCCGGGGGTGGACTCGTCCACCGTGACTGGGCGCTCAACGAGGTGTCGGTGGAGAAGACCGCCCGGCAGCGCCTGCTGCTGATGGACGTCCACGTCGAGGGCACGTTGTTCGCCAAGGTGCCCGCCGACGCGCTGGTGATCGCCACCCCGACCGGCTCGACCGCCTACGCCCTGTCGGCCGGTGGCCCGATCGTGTCGCCCGGGGTGGCGGCGACACTGGTCGTGCCGGTCGCACCGCACTCGTTGTTCGACCGCACGCTGGTCGCCGGCCCCCACGAGGAGATCCGGGTCGAACTCGTCGAGGACCAGCCTCCGGCACTGGTCTCCTGCGACGGACGCCCACCGGCGGTGATCGCGGCCGGCGGCAGCGTCACCGCCCGGGGCGGCGCCCCACCGGTACTGCTGGCGCGGGTCGGTCTGCTGGACTTCTCGACCCTGGTCCGACGCAAGTTCGGCCTGGACTGAACCGGCCGGTGTCCACACCGCCCGCGGGCCCGCCCCGGGCCGCGGCGGTGGGCTGGGTAGGCTCGTGCCGGGCCGACCACGAGGGGAAGGCTGCCGGTGATCGACGAGTTGCACATCCGTGGCCTCGGCGTGATCGAGGACGCCCACGTGCGTCTGGCGCCGGGGTTGACGGTGGTCACCGGGGAGACCGGCGCCGGCAAGACCATGCTGGTCACCGCGTTGCAGTTGCTGCTCGGCGCGCGTGCCGACAGCTCGCTGGTGCGGCGCGGGGCGGAACGTGCCGTGGTGGAGGCGGTGATCAGCCCGCCACCCCCGCAGGCGGCCGACTGGCTCGACGGGGACGAGGACGAGCTGGTCGTGTCGCGCGAGATCCCGGCCAACGGGCGCGCCCGGGTCCGTATCGGCGGAAGGCTCGCGCCGGTCTCCGCGCTCGCCGAGGTGCTGGGCACCCACGTGGAGGTGCACGCGCAGCACGAGCACGTCCGGCTCGCCCGCGCCGAGGTGCAGCGCGACCTGCTCGACCGCTTCGCCGGTGACGGCCAGGCCGCCCGGCTCGCTGAGCTGCGCCGCTGTCACGGCGCCTGGCGCGCTCTGGTCGAACGCCGCGAGCGCCACGACCTCGATGCCCGCGAGCGCGCCCGCGAGCTCGACCAGCGCCGCGCCGAGCTGACCGAGATCGACGCCGCCGAGCTCGACCCGGAGATCGACGAACAGCTCGGTGTGGAGCTCGACCGGTTGGCGCACGCCGAGGAGCTGCGCGCCGCCGCGCACACCGCCGCGGCAGCGCTTGGCAGCGACGGGGCGCAGGAGCCGGTCGGGGTGGCCGTGGACGTGTTGCGGCGCCTGCCGATCGACGATCCGACGCTGACCGACCTGCTCGAGCGCAGCGAAGGACTGCTCGCCGAGGCTGCGGACCTCGCCGCCGAGTTGCGGGGCTACGGCGAGGCGGTCGATGCCGATCCGCAACGCCTGGCCACGATGCAGGAACGCCAGCGGCTGCTCGCCTCGCTGCAGCGCAAGTACGGCGCCGACGTCGCGGCGGTGCTGGCCTACGCCGCCGCAGCCCGGGAACGTGTCGCGCAGCTCGACGCGCAGGAGGCCGACGCCGGGCAGCTCGACGAGCAGCTCGAGGCCGCCCACGCCCGCCTGCGCGTGCTCGCGGAGCAGGTCCGTGACGCCCGCCAGGACGCGGCCCGGCAGCTGGCCACGGTCGTCGATGCCCACCTCGCCGACCTCGGCCTGCCCCATGCCCGCTTCGACGTCGAGGTGGCGGCACTGCCCGCCGGCGAGGTCGCCGCGCACGGTGGCGACCGGATCACCTTCCGGCTCGCCCCCAATCCGGGCGAGCCCGCCCGTCCTCTGGCCGGCGCCGCCTCCGGCGGGGAACGCTCCCGCGTCTCGTTGGCCGTGGAGGTCGCCCTCGCCGACGTCGACGACGCCCGGGTGCTGGTGTTCGACGAGGTCGACGCCGGGATCGGCGGATCCACGGCCATGGCGGTGGGCGCCACCCTGGCGCAGCTGGCCGGCAGCTCGGCGGCGGCTGGCTCGCACCCCCGCTCCGGCCGGGAGCGACAGGTGCTGTGCGTGACCCACCTCGCCCAGCTCGCGGCGTTCGCCGACGTCCACCACGTGGTCGAGAAGCAGGTGCGCGACGGGCGCACGGTGACCACCAGCCGGGCTGTCGCCGACGCGGACCGCGTGGCCGAACTCGCCCGCATGCTCGGGGGCGATGCTGCGGTCACCGCCGGGCGGGAGCACGCCCGCGAGCTGCTCGCCGCGGCCCGGCGCAGCCGCAGTTCGGCACCGGGGACCGCGAGTGGCAGCGCGGCGGGCTAGGTTGCCCGACGAGTCCGGAGGGAAGGTGGCGTGATGGCGTGGCGGTCCGGTCCGGCGCGTGCGCCGCGGCGTCGCCCGGCGGCCAGTCCGGCCGTGGTCGTGCTCGGCACGGCCGGGCTGTGGTTGCTGCTGGTGGGCTTCGGTCCCGCGCCGACGCCGATGCCGGTGGCGGACCCGCCCAACGTGCGCACGTCCGCCCCCGCCTTGGGGGCTGTGGCGCTGGGGTGGGTCACCTGGACCGACGGCGAGGACGAACCGGTGCTCGCCCCCCGGTCGGGCCCGGTGCCCGGGGCCGAACCGGTACGGACACGACCGGCGCCGCCACCGCCCGACGAGGGGCCCGAGCTGCCCCCGGTCGTGGCGCGCGTGGCCGATCTCGACCTGCTGCTGCCGGCCGCCCGGGTGCTGTCCACCGGGTTCCATGAGGCGGCCGGCCCCAACGGCATCGAGATGCAGCCGGTGGGCACCCTGACGGGCAACCTCAACACGAGCAAGTTCGACCCCCCGGACGACGACGCCGCCGGCGCCGCCTACCACGTGATGGCCTCCCGCGGACGGGAGTTCGCCGCCACCTCGGCACTCGACGTGCTGCTCGAGGACGACGAGCCCGTGCTCAGCCCGGTCACCGGCGTGGTCGCCGACGTGCGCGGCATGCTCGTCTACGGCGAGTACCCCGACCTGCGCATCGAGGTACGGCCCGATCACCCCGACGAGCTGCGGGTGGTCATCATCCACGTCGACGGGATCCGCGTCGAGCCGGGGGACCGTGTCGAAGCGGGGGTGACGGTGCTGGCCGACACCGCCCGGCGCTTCCCGTTCCTGAGCCAGATCGACAACGAGACCTACCCGGAGCTGTGGCCCCACGTCCACCTCGAGGTCCAGGCCCGCGATGCCTCGCGACCCGGGGGCACGCGGGCGGCCATCGACCCGGCACCGGACCCCGAGGACCCCGAGGATCTCGAGGCGTCCGCCGCCACCGAACCATCGTCCGACGGCTGAGCCGTACGATCGACCCTGAGGAGTACCTGCGTGGTCAAGCACATCTTCGTGACCGGAGGGGTCTCCTCGGCGCTCGGCAAGGGCATCACGGCGGCGTCGCTCGGCCGGCTGCTCAAGGCGCGCGGTCTGAAGGTCACGATGCAGAAGCTCGACCCCTACCTCAACGTCGACCCGGGCACGATGAACCCCTTCGAGCACGGGGAGGTCTTCGTCACCGACGACGGCGGGGAGACCGACCTCGACCTCGGCCACTACGAGCGGTTCATCGACGAGAGCCTGCACCGCGGCTGCAGTGTGTCGTCGGGCCAGGTGTGGCTGTCGGTGATCAGCAAGGAGCGCCGGGGCGACTACCTCGGCAAGACCGTGCAGGTCATCCCCCACATCACCGACGAGATCAAGCACCGCATCCAGGCCGTCGCGGAGGTCGACGACCGCTCCGGGGAGCGGGTCGACGTGGTCATCACCGAGGTGGGCGGGACCGTCGGGGACATCGAGGGGCTGCCGTTCCTCGAGGCCATCCGCCAGCTGCGCTACGACGTCGGGCGCGACCAGATCTGCTACGTGCACTGTGCGCTGGTGCCCTACATCGCCGCCGCGGGCGAGCTCAAGACCAAGCCCGCGCAGCACTCGGTGCGTGAGCTGCGCTCGATCGGGATCCAGCCCGACGTGGTGGTGCTGCGCAGCGACCGGGCCCTCGACCTCGGCCTCAAGCGCAAGGTCGCGATGCAGTGCGACGTCGACGTCGAGGCGGTGATCGCCTCGGTCGACCAGGACTCGCTCTACGAGGTGCCCCTGGCGATGCGCGAGGAGGGTCTGGACCGGGTGGTGGCGGCCCGCCTCGGCCTCGAGCCCGCCACCCCGGACCTGCGCGACTGGCAGCGTCTGGTCGACCGGGTGCGCTCCGCGAACGACCAGGTCACGATCGCGGTGGTCGGCAAGTACGTCGACCTGCCCGACGCCTACCTCTCGGTCGCCGAGGCGCTACGCCACGGAGGCCTGGAGCACGGCGTGGACGTCGAGGTGCGCTGGGTCTCCTCCGACGACCTGGCCGCGCCCGCCGGCAGCAGCGAGCCCGAGCGCTTCCGCCGGGTGGAGCGCAGCCTGGCCGGCGCGGATGGGGTGCTGGTCCCCGGCGGGTTCGGGATCCGCGGGGTGGAGGGCAAGATCGCCGCGATCCGGTGGGCCCGCGAGCACCAGGTGCCCTTCCTCGGGCTGTGCCTGGGGCTGCAGTCGGCCATCATCGAGTTCGCCCGTCACGTGGTCGGCCTGCCCTACGCCCACTCCTCGGAGTTCGAACCGGACACGCCCGATCCCGTCATCGACCTGATGCACGACCAGCGGGAGATCACCGACAAGGGCGGCACCATGCGGCTGGGCGAGTACGCCGCCAAGCTGCTGCCCGGCACCCGGACCCGGGCGGCCTACGGAGACCAGGAGATCGTCTACGAGCGTCACCGGCACCGCTACGAGGTCAACAACCGCTACCGCGAGCGGCTCGAGTCCGCCGGCATGGTCATCTCGGGCCGCTCCCCCAACGACCGGCTCGTGGAGTTCGTCGAGCTGCCCGACCACCCCTGGTTCGTGGCGACCCAGGCCCATCCGGAGCTCAAGTCGCGTCCCAACCGTCCCCACCCGCTGTTCGCCGGCTTCGTGGCGGCCGCGCGGCAACGCCGCCGGGAGACCTCCGGTCGACTGCCCGTCGACCTCGACGAGTCGGCCGGCCCCGGCCTCCAGGGTGCGGTGCCGACCGGCTCGGGCGCTGCCGACGACGACCAAGGACGCTGAGCATGGTCGGCTGGTACGAGACGCTGGACTCGACCGTGATCCACGACGGCTGGTCCCGGCTGCGCGTGGACACCGTGCGCATGCCCGACGGCGGTAGCGCCCGCCGGGAGGTCGTCGACCACCTCGACGCGGTCGCGGTCATCGCCGTCACCGACGACGAGGAGGTGCTGCTCGTCAAGCAGTACCGCCACGCGATCGGTCGCTACCTGCTCGAGATCCCCGCCGGAGTGCTCGACGTCGACGGGGAGCCCGCCGAGCAGGCGGCGCGTCGCGAGCTGCGCGAGGAGACCCAGCACGACGTGCAGCGCCTGACCCGGCTCACCACCGTGCACACCTCGGCGGGATGGACCAACGAGCAGGTGACCGTCTACCTCGGCGAGGGCGTGTCACTGCTCGACCAACCGGTCCACGATCCCGAGGGCGAGGAGGCCGACCTCGAGGTCGTGCGCCTGCCGCTGGCCGACGCCGTCGACGCCGCCCGTGGCGGCCAGCTCACCGACGCCAAGACGGTCATCGCGCTGCTGCTCGTCGCCGACCGGCGTTGAGCGGCAGCGCGGGGTGAGACCACTCGACGCGCTCATCGACGAGTACCTCGACCACCTCCGGGTCGAGCGGGGACTGGCCGACAACACCCTCGCGGCCTACCGGCGCGACCTGGCGCTGTACCGCCGCTACCTCGACGAGCACGGCATCGGGGGCCTCGGCGAGGCGACCGGGCCGGACGTCGAGGCGTTCGTGGCCTGGCTGGCCCGACGCACCTCGCAGGCCGGCCGGCCCTTCGCCGCGTCGTCGATCGCCCGCACCGCGGTGGCGGTGCGCGGGCTGCACCGCTTCCTCGCCGCCGAGGGGGCGACCGCGACCGACCTCGCGGCCGAGCTGGTCACCCCGCGTCCGGGCCGGCGGCTGCCCAAGGCGTTGTCGGTCGCCGAGGTGGAGCGGCTGCTGGCCGCCCCCGTGGGGCACGGACCGCTGGTGTGGCGGGACCGGGCCATGCTCGAGCTGCTGTACGGCGCCGGGGTGCGCATCAGCGAGCTGACCGGCGCCGACCTCGACGATCTCGATCGGGTCGACCGGCTCGTGCTGGTCCGGGGCAAGGGGGACCGTGACCGGCTGGTGCCCTACGGTGAGCCGGCCGCCGACGCGCTCGAGCGCTGGCTGGTGCAGGGCCGACCCGGGCTCGACCCCCGCAGCCCGGCGCTGTTCCTCAACGCCCGGGGGAGCCGGCTCACCCGGCAGGGGGTGTGGAAGCTGGTGCGCTCCCACGCCGAGCGGGTCGGGCTCGCGCAACGGGTCTCGCCCCACACCCTGCGCCACTCGTTCGCGACCCACCTGCTCGACGGTGGCGCCGACATCCGCAGCGTGCAGGAGCTGCTCGGCCACGCCAGTGTGGCCACGACGCAGATCTACACCGAGGTCAGCCGCGCCGCGCTGCGCGAGGTCTACACCCGCGCCCACCCCCGGGCCACCGACGGTGAGCAGTAGGCTCGTGCGGTGGCCCTGCGCACCCTGCGCCCTGTCATCGACCGGGAGCCCGCCCGATGTCCGAGCTCAGAGAGATCCCGGTGCTCATCGCCCGCAAGCGTGATGGGGGCGAGCTGACCGGTGACGAGGTGCGGGCCCTGATCGCGGCCTACCTCGCCGACGACGTCGACGACGCGCAGATGGCGGCGCTGCTGATGGCCGGGGTGATCCGTGGGTTCACCGATGCCGAGGCGATCGCGTTGACCGAGGCGCTGGTCGCCTCCGGCGACACCGTGGACCTGTCGGGGCTCGCGGGCCCCACCGTCGACAAGCACTCCACCGGTGGGGTCGCCGACACCACCACCCTGGTGGTGGGTCCGATCCTCGCGGCCCTCGGAGCCCAGGTCGCCAAGCTCTCGGGGCGGGGGCTTGGCCACACCGGCGGCACGTTGGACAAGCTCGAGGCCATCCCCGGGTTCCGGGTCGACCGCACCACCGGCGAGGTCGCCGAGCAGGTCGGACGCATCGGCCTGGCCGTCGCGGCCGCCACCGCGGACCTGGTGCCGGCCGACAAACGGCTGTACGCGCTGCGTGACGTGACCGCCACCGTGGCCAGCCCCGCGCTGATCGCCTCCAGCGTGATGAGCAAGAAGCTCGCCGGAGGCGCCCGCCACATCCTGCTCGACGTCAAGACCGGCGCCGGTGCGTTCCTGCCCCGCCGGCAGGACGCGGTTGCCCTGGCGGAGTTGTGTGTGGCGATCGGTACCGCCCACGGGCGGTCCACCGGTGCGCTGGTCACCGACATGTCCGAGCCGCTCGGTGACGCCGTGGGCAACGCGCTGGAGGTCGCGGCGGCCGTGGACGTGCTGCGTGGTCGTGAGCGCGGCAACCTCGGGGTGCTCAGCCGGCAGCTTGCTTCAGCCGCGTTGCAGCTGACCGGGGTGGCGCCCGCCGACGCTGACGGGCGGGTCGCCGAGGCGCTGGACTCCGGCGCCGCGCTCGAGCGCTTCCGTCAGCTGGTCGTCGCGCAGGGCGGCGATCCGGCCGTGGCCGACGAACCCTGGGCGGTACTGCCGGTGGCCCCGGTGCGCCGCGAGTGGTGCGCACCCGCCGGCACGGTGACGGGGTTCGCCTGCCAGCGGCTGGGCGAGCTCGCCGCCCGGCTCGGCGCCGGCCGGCAGCGGCAGGGCGATGCGCTCGACCTCGCCGTGGGGCTCGAGGTCCTGGTGCGCACCGGGCAGGTCTGCGATGGCAGCCAACCGACGGTGCGCGTGCATGCCCGCCGCGAGCAGGACGCCGAGCAGGTGCTCGCCGAGCTCCCCGAGGTGGTCCACCTCGGCGAAGGTCCGGCCGACCCGCCACCGCTGGTGCAGGCGCGCGTCGGGCTGCCCGCCGGCTAGGAGCGGGTCACCAGGCCGCGGCGGTAGGCCTCGGACACGGCCTGGGCGCCGGTGGACACCCCCAGCTTGTGGTAGACGCTGGTGAGATGGTTCTTGACCGTCTTGACCGACAGGTACAGCTCCTCGGCGATCTCCCCGGGACGACGTCCGTCGGCCAGCAGTTCGAGGATCTCGCGCTCGCGGGTGGTCAGCCTCGACACGCCGGCAGCTCCCCGGCCGGCGGCGAGGTCCATGACCCGCCCGGCGAGGTTGGTCGACAGGTAGCCGCGCCCCTCGCGCACGGCTGCCACCGCGTCGCGCAGCTCCTCGATGCTGGCCGACTTCGACACGAACCCGACCTGGCCGAGGGCCAGGGCGCGCTGCAGGCTGTCCTCGTCGTCATGCATCGACAGGAACAGCACCTTGAGGTCCGGCCGGCGCTCGCGCAGCCGCTCGACCACGCTGATGCCGTCGCCGCCCGGCATCGCGATGTCCATGACCACCAGGTCCGGATCGTGGGTCGCCACCGCCGCGATCGCCCCGGGGCCGTCGGCCGCCTCGGCCACCACCTCGAGGTCGGACTGTGCGGTGAGCGCCTTGATCACGCTCTGCCGCACCAGGGTGTGGTCGTCGGCGACCACCACGCGCAGGCTCATCGTCGTCCTCCTCGTCGCTGGTCGGTGGGCAGGCGCAGGTGCACCAACGTCCCGCCTCCGACGCGGTCACGCAGCTTGACCGACCCGTCCATCCTCGCGGCGCGCTCCGCCATCGACGACACCCCGACGCCGCTGGTCGTCGTGCGCGCGGTGCGTCGCCGCGTGCCGAGCCGGGCGGCGCTCGCGCCGGCGGCCTCGGTGGCGGCCGGCAGCCCCACCCCGTCGTCCTCGATGGTCAGGTTGATCTCGTGCTCGTCGCCCTCGAGCCAGACGGTGATCTCACGGGCCTGCGCGTGGCGGAAGGCGTTGGACAGGGCCTCCTGGGCGATGCGCACCACCTCGGTGGTGCGTTCGGGATCGAGCCGCACGCTGCCCAGCACCTCGAAGGCGATCTCGGGACCGCCGTCGCGGCGCAGGTGGTCGATGTGCCGTTCGAGCTGGGCGGCGAGATCGCTGGCCAGTGGCTCACGCAGCCCGGCGATGGTGCCCCGAAGGTCGTCGAGGGCGTGCTGGGTGATGTGCGACAGCCGGATCAGCTCTGCGTTGGCGTCGTGCTCGTGCGCGAGCAGCTCGAGTTCCATGCGCAGGTGCGCGAGCGACTGGGCGACCCCGTCGTGCAGGTCGCCGGCGATCCGTCGGCGGGCGGCGTCGGCCGCACGCTGCTGGGTGCCGTCGAACAGCCGCGCGTTGTCCAGCGCGAGCCCGGTGTCCTGCGCGATGGAGCTCAGCCGCGGGCCGAGCTGCTCGCCCTGGTCGCGGGTGGAGACGGCGACCACCAGCAGGCCCAGCAGCGAGCGTTCGTGCACCACGGGGATCAGCGACCAGATCGGGTGGCCGCACGCCGCTGCGATCGCGACCAGTGGCGCCGGCAGCTCGTCGCTTCGCAGCAGCCCGGGCCTGTCGTCGGCGCCGATCCGGGAGCGGGCCTCGTCGATACGCAGGGTGGGAATCGTCGTCTCACCGAGTCCGGCGGCGGCTGCCGGGACCAGCACCCCGTCCTGATCGACGAGCACGAGCACCGCCGCGGCCTCCGGCAGCGCCCGCAGTTCGGCCACCGCCGCCGCGGCGATCGTGGTCGCGTCCAGCCCGCCCGGCAGGTCCCCGGCGATGGCCTGCAGGGAGTTCAGCAGCCGGTTGGCCTCCACCAGGACCGCCCGTTCCCGCCGTTCGCGTTCGCGCATGATCCGGGCCGACCAGGCCGCCGCCAGCCCGGTGGCCGGCAGCAGCGGCACGGCCAGCAGCGCGGTGGGCAGCCCGGCGCCCGGTCCCAGGCGATCGGTCGCGGCCAGGGTGACCAGCACCACCCCGGCCAGGGTCAGGCCGGTGACCACGCCGTCACGCACCCCGCCGAAGGCGGCCGGCGCGGCGATGGTGACGACCAGGAACGGCAGCAGCGGGGCGATCTCGCCCTGGCTCAGCGCGGTCACCGCGGCGGCGATCAGCACGTCCGCTGCCCGCAGCGCGGGACGCCGGTTGGCCAGTCCGGTCAGCAGCACGTACCCGGCCAGCAGCGCGAACACCGGCAGCATTCGGGGGCGGTCGGCTTCGGCGATGAGCAGGGGCATGACCGCCACCGCCGCCAGCCGGGCCCAGCGCTCCAGGCCGATGGCGGCGGCAGCCCACACCAGTCGTTCGCCCACGCTGTCCGGCACGGGCGCGGTGGAGCGGCTCATGGCCGACCCGGCGCCCACCCCCACCACGCGCTCCTGTCGGTCGTCGGCGTTGCCCGAAGCGGCGTGACCGAGGATACTCGTGCGCCACCGGCAACCGAGGAGCAGCAGTGGTCGGGGATCAGGACCGCGACGTACCAGCGGGGGGCTGGCCGCCGCCTCCGCCGGTCGCGC
>SKJO01000172.1 GCA_007121975.1 Nitriliruptoraceae bacterium
CCGCTCGCGGCCGCCGCCGCGGACCTGTCGTGCGGGCCGGGCCAGGTGCTGGGGTGGCTGCGCACCCGCTACGCACGCACCGGACGCGACGTGGTGCCCTGGGCCCTGGGCCTGCCCGACGCGCAGGTGCACAGCCGGACCCGGCGGCTGAAGGGACCAGGTCAGTCCTCGGGGTAGGGGAACCACCAGTCCTTGGGCGTCTGGTCGAAGTCCCAGTGCACGTGCTTGGTCTCGAGGAAGGTCTCGAGCCCTTCGGGACCGAGCTCGCGCCCCCCACCGGTGAGCTTCATGCCCCCGAACGGACCGGCGTAGTTGTCGGTCAGCGGATCGTTGATCCACACGGTGCCGACCTTCACGCCCTCGTAGAAGCGCTTGATCAGGGCGGGGTCCGACGAGCGCAGCGTGGCGCCCAGCCCCATCGGCGAGGCGTTGACCCGGTCGATGACCTCGTCGAGGTCGCGGTAGGCGGCGATGGGGATGGTCGGGCCGAAGGTCTCCTCGGTCATGATGCGCATGTCATCGTCGACGTCGACGAGCACGGTGGGCTCGTAGAAGTAGCCGGGCCGGTCGGGGGTGGCGCCGCCGGTCAGGACCCGGGCCCCGTCGGCCACCGCCGAGGCGACGTGGCGTTCGACCTTGTCGCGGAAGCGGTCGGCGGCCAGCGGTCCGAGGTCGGTGCCCGGCGCGTACCCGGGCCCGAGCCGCAGCACGGCGACCTGGGCGGCGACGCGCTCGGCGAGCTCGTCACGCCGGTCGGCGGGCACGAACACCCGCTCGGCGGAGGTGCACACCTGTCCGGCGTTGATCAGTGCGGCGTAGGTCAGCGCGTCGGCAGCGGCGGCGAGGTCGGCGTCGGGCGCGACGACGAAGGCGTCCTTGCCACCGAGCTCGAGGTGCAGGTGCTTCATCATCGGCGCGGCGATCGACGCGATGTGCTGGCCGGTGGCCACCGACCCGGTCATGGCCACCACCCGCACCTCGGGGTGGCGCACGAGCGCCTCACCGGCCTCGGGGCCGGTGCCGGTCACCACGTTGACGACCCCCGGCGGGAAGTGGTCGAAGCAGCGCTCGATCCACTCCAGGGTGATCAGCGAGGTCACCTCCGAGGGCTTGATCACCACCGTGTTGCCGGCGGCGAGCGCCGGGGCGAGCTTCCAGCTCAGCAGCAGCAGCGGGTAGTTCCACGGCACGATCGCCCCGACCACCCCGTAGGGCTCCTTGAGCACGAGGTTGAGCTGGGTGCGCGGCTCCCCCGAGGGAATCACGCGTCCGCTGCCGTTGCGTCCGAGCTCGGCGTAGTAGCGCAGGGAGGTCAGCGCCCACTCGGCCTCCTCCTCCTGCTCGGGGCGGGCCTTGCCCTGCTCCCGGGTGAGCAGCTCGATGAGCACGTCGAGGTGCTGATGGCTGCGGGCCACCGCCTCGTGCAGCAGCTCCGCGCGGTCGTTGGCCGGCGTGTAGCGCCAGTCGTCGAACGCTGCGGCCGCGGCTGCCACCGCCGCGTCGACCTCGTCGGCGCCGCCGGCCGGGACCCGGCCGATGACCTGCTCGGTGGCGGGGTCCTCGCTGTCGATCCAGTCGCCGGTGCTGGACACCACGTGCTGGCCGGCGATCCACATCGCCCGGTCGTCGGTCACGGTCATCCTCCTGGTGATCGAGTGGTGGCGCGCCGTCGCGCGAGCAGCGCGAGCAGCTCGTAGGCGACGTGTGCGGCCGCGATGCCGGTCAGCTCGGCATGGTCGTAGGCCGGTGCCACCTCGACGAGGTCGGCGCCGACGATTCGTAGGCCGTCCAGCCCGCGCAGGATGCCCAGCAGCTCCCGGGAGGTGAGCCCGCCGGCCTCCGGGGTGCCGGTGCCCGGCGCATGCGCGGGATCGAGCACGTCGATGTCGATCGAGACGTACACCGGCGCGGCGCCGAGCCGGGCGCGGACCCGCTCGACCACCTCGCCCACGCCCCACGCACCCACCTCGTCGGACGTGACCGGCCAGAAGCCGAGCACGGCGTCGTCGGCGAGGTCGCTGCGGGCGTACAGCGGCCCGCGGATGCCCACGTGGCAGCAGGCGCTGGCATCGAGCAGCCCCTCCTCCGAGGCACGGCGGAACGGGGTGCCGTGGGTGTAGGGGGCGCCGAAGTAGGTGTCCCAGGTGTCGAGGTGGGCATCGAAGTGCAGCACCGCGAGCGGGCCGTGCCGGGCGTGGGCGGCGCGCAGCAGCGGCAGGGCGATCGTGTGGTCCCCGCCGAGCACCAGCAGGGTGGCGCCGGTGCGCGCGGTCAGGTCCCGGGCGCCGGCCTCGATGGCGGCGATGGCCTCATCGAGGTCGAACGGGTTGGGCGCGAGGTCGCCGGCGTCGGCGACCTGCTGGACCCCGAACGGCTCGACGTCGAGCCCCGGGTGGTAGGGGCGCAGCAGCCGCGATGATGCGCGGATGTGCGCGGGGCCGAAGCGGGCACCGGGGCGGTAGGACACCCCGGTGTCGAACGGCACGCCGAGGACCGCGACGTCGACGTGGTCGACCTCGTCGGTCCTCGGCAGCCGGGCGAAGGTGGCCGGCCCGGCGTAGCGCGGCACCCGGGTGGCGTCGACGGGCCCGAGGTGGCCAGCCGCCGACCGGCTTCGGGGCAGATCCTCGGGCATCGTCGACTCCCCGGGGGCGAGCGCTTCGCACGGCCAGCGTGCGGTCAGCTCTTGGCCTGCGTGAACAGGTCGGTGAACAGGATCTCGGCGTCGCCGGTGTCCTCGAGGAAGAACAGGTTGGCCATCATCTCGTCATCGGGGTAGATGGCCGGGTTGTCGATGA
>SKJO01000116.1 GCA_007121975.1 Nitriliruptoraceae bacterium
CCAGCTCCGCGCGGTTGGGCAGCATCACCGCGACGACGTCGCCAGGTCCGATGCCGTGCTGCCGCAGCCGGCCCGCCAGCGCCTCGACCCGGTCCGCCAGCTCGGCGTAGGTGAGCTCGACATCGCAGTCTCCGTGCTGGTCGGCGTCGCGCACCGTAGTCGTACGCGCCGCCGCCCGGCATCCTCGAGGTCGGTCGCCAACCGACGTCGAGGTGGCACCGGGGCGGGACGGTCGACGGGACCTGGGCGCGGCGGGCAGCTGCGGTGCTCACGGCTCGGACGCAAGCTCGACCTCGTCGGTGAGCTCGAGGTCGTAGACGACCTGTTCGGTGGTCAGCACGGCCCAGGGGCTGCCCTCGTCGAACCAGGTCACGGCGGTTTCGATGGGCTGGAGTTGCCCGTCGAGCTCGGACCACGCGGTGACCTCGTTGAGCCACAGGGTGCGGGTGGCGTCGTCCTCGCCCTTGAAGCGCATCGACTCGAGCAGCTGCAGCAGGCCGGTGTCCGGGTCGAACCGGGCGACGAAGGTCTCCTCCTCGGCGTCGAAGGGGACCACCAGCACCGCGGTGTGCTCGTCGATCGGTTCCCAGCGCACCCGGGGGTCGGTGACCCAGACCGCGGGCATCCACACCGCCTCGGCCCACAGGGCGAGGTTCGCGCCCTGGTCGACGTTGGGTCCCTCGACCACGCCCATGGGCAGCTCGAGGCGGGCGGTGCCGTCGAGGTAGCGCTCGTCGATGGCCAGCGTCCGCAGGCCGAACCAGGTCGTCTCGATGCGGTGGCGGTAGGCCTGCCCCGTGTCGTGCAGGAACCGCCAGCGCACCGGCAGGGTCACCCCGGCGATGCGCATCGTGCCCCGGCCGCTGATCACGGCGGTGTCGATGATCGGGACCTGCTCGCCGTAGAGCTCGCGGTAGAAGCGTACGACCGGTGCGGGCAGGTCGTCGGGCAGCGGTGCCGTCGCCAAGGTCGTCGCCGGGGTCGTCGCCGGGGGCTCGAGGTCCGTGAACGCCCGGGGGGTGATCTGCAGCCCGGCCCAGCCGAGCAGCGCCAGCCCAACCAGGACGGCCAGGAAGATCAGCAGGGTTCGCATGTGCAGGTCTCCTTCGGCTGGCAGACTCCGCCGATGCCGAGCAAGGATCCCCAGCATGCCCCATGAGATGTCGGCCGATGAGCGTCGTGCCTTCCTGCTCGCGCCCGGACGCACCGGCCACCTCGCCACGGTGCGCGCCGACGGCCGCGCGCACGTCGCGCCGATCTGGTTCACCCTCGACGGCGACGACGTGGTGTTCAACACCGGTGCCGACACCGTCAAGGGACGCAACCTGCGGCGGACCGGTCGTGCGGCGCTGTCGGTGGACCTGCCCGTCCACCCGTATGCCTTCGTGCACCTCGAGGGTCCGGTGGTGCTCGACGAGGACCACGAACGGTTCCGCGCGTGGACGCGGATCATCGCGGCGCGCTACGTCCCCCACGGCGAGGTGGACGCCTACGCCGATCGCAACGCGGTACCCGGCGAGCTGCTGGTTCGGCTCACCCCGCAGACCGTCGTTGCCGTCGGCGAGCTTGCGGGCTGGTGACGGGCACGGGCGTCGACCGGGCGTCGCTCCCGGGCACCGGCGTCTGGTGTGTGGATGCAGAGGGTGGCTGACCGGGATCGTGCTGCCGCGGCCGGTAGGGTGGCCGCACCCCGGAGGCGACGGATGCTCATCGTTCGAGGTACGAAGAAGCTGCGGGATCGCGTCAGGGGGGCGCCTGCGGCCGACGGCGAGGTGTCGACGACCGCCCTGGGCGACTGGTACGCCACCGCGCTGTTCTGGCGACCCCAGGTGGCGTTGGTGGTCAACGCCCGCACGTTGGTGCCGGTCCTCCTGCCGCTCGCGCCTGCCGCCTCGCTGCTGGACCGGATCCCCGAGGCGATCGAGCAGGTGCTGCGAGGGCACGGCGTCGACGACGCCATGGTGACCGCGGAGCGTGCGGCCATGACCCCGGTGCGCCTCGCACCGACGGCCGACCGGAGCGTCGTGGGCATGATGACCGAGTTCGGACACCTCGGCGCGGTGTTCGCGGCGTCCGGCGAGGTCGACCTGCTGCGGCTCTCGCTGCGCCTGGCCTCCACGCCGGTCGGCCCGTTGCGGTCGTCGACCGGGTTCCCGGACCTCGAACTGGCGCACGTGGTCGGCAGCACCACGCCCGCCGAGGTCGCGCCGCTACCGCCTGAGCCCGGAGCTGCGACGCGGGGCGGGGCCGGTGGGGCCCAGGGGGAGGTCTACCAGGGGGAGGTCTACCAGCTCAAGGTCACGCTGCTCGACACCAAACCGCCGATCTGGCGCCGAATCCTGGTGGACGGCGCGACCACCCTGGATCGGCTCCACGAGGTCATCCAGGCCGCCTTCGGCTGGTGGAACGACCACCTGCACGAGTTCGAGATCGACGGCACCGACTATGGGGTGACCCACCTCGCGTGGGCGGACTGGGGACGTCCGGTCGTCGACGAGCGGACGGCCCGGCTCGACGCCCTCGCCGACGTCGGTTCCCGGATGGAGTACCGCTACGACTTCGGTGACGGCTGGCGGCACCGGATCGTGGTGGAGAAGACCCTGCCCGCTGACGCCGTCACGACCGTTCCCGCCTGCGTCGATGGTCGCCGGGCCTGCCCGCCCGAGGACTGCGGAGGTCCCTGGGGCTACCAGCAGCTTCTCGAGATCCTGGCGGATCCCCACCATCCCGAGCATGCCGAGCGGCGCGCCTGGCTCGGGGGCCCCTTCGACCCCGAGGCGTTCGATCCGCG
>SKJO01000191.1 GCA_007121975.1 Nitriliruptoraceae bacterium
AGGGGGCCAGCCGTACTGCATGCAGGGGCCGGCCCCACCGAGGACATGGGAGCCGGCTGCATGGTCGGGCACGTCACCGGAGGGGACACTCACCGTCGACCCCTCGAGCCGAACGAGGGGTCACGCGGTCGAGTGGTGCGCAGGTCTCCTCACCGCCGATGGACGGACCGACCCCCGATGACGAAGGAGCCGATGATGAACGTGCACGAGCCGGTCGCCGAGCGGATCGACCCTGCCGAAGTGCTACCGATCCTGACCACCGCCCTGGCGGACGACCCGCTGTGGCGCTGGCTGTACCCCCGGAAGGAGGTCTACACCGAGGCCTTCCCCGAGGTGATCCTGCTCAGCGCACGTGGCGCCTTCGACGCGGGCACCATCGACGTCGGGGCGCAGGGCGGGGCGGTCGCGGTCTGGGACCCACCCGGCTCCGACGCGGACCCCGACGAGGTCGAAGCCGGGTGGGTGGCGCACTTCCAGACCCACTGCGACCCGGCCCGCCTCGGCGATGTCTTCGCCTGGGGCGAGCAGTTCGGGCGCTTCCACCCCACCGAGCCCCACTGGTACCTCGGCGGCATCGGGGTCCTGCCCGAGCACCAGGGACTCGGCCACGGCTCGGCGCTGCTGCGGGTGGGGCTCGAACGGTGCGACCGTGACGGTCTGCCCGCCTACCTCGAGGCGAGCAACGCCCGCAACCGCCCGCTGTACGAGCGGCACGGCTTCGAGGTGATCGGCGAGATCCAGGCCGCGGACTCCCCGTCGGTCTGGCCGATGCTGCGCCGGCCGGTCGCCGAACGGTGATGGCGGATCGGGCCGAACGAGTTCGGGAGCAGCCGCGCACCTGCGCTGAGCTGCTCACCGGGTCCCTGCAGGCGCTCGAGCAGCAGGAGATCGGCGGGGACCCGGCCCGTCTCCCTGCGGTGCTCAGCCGCGGGGCGCGTGCGATGCCGCTGCGCTTCGTGGCCTCGACCAGCCGCTCGCGATCCGGCGCCGCGACCGATCCGCGTGACCTGCAGGTCGGGGAGCTGGCGCTTGGCCGGCCGGTCACGCGGATCCGTGCGCGTTCCCCCCGTGTGATCGCGTGAGGAAGAAGTCGCGGTTCGACCGATGTACAACGGCGGTTGTGCACAGATAAGTGCATCGCATGAACTTGACGCTGTTCAGCACGTACACTTACGCTCATGAAGCGACGAGACCTCATCCGGCAACTCCGTGACGCCGCAAGCGTCACGGGTCTCGAGTTCACGTCGCTGCGCAATACCGGCGGTCACGAGGTCTTCTCGCTCGACGGTCTGCGCATCCCGATCCCGAACCACCGCGAGATCGCTTCAAGGCACCGCACGGTCGATCTTCCGCCAGGCAGCAGCCAAGCTCGGAGAGGAGTGGTGGACATGACCACCTACCGCGTCACCGCCACCCGCGAGGGGGACTGGTGGTCGCTCGTGGCCTCGAACGTCAGGGGACGCGAGGTCGCATCTCAGTCACGTCGTCTCGACCAGGCGGATGCCGCCATCCGCGAGGCGATCGCTCTGGTCCTCGACGTCGAACACGACGCTTTCGACGTCGACGTCACCCCTGAACTGGAACGCGTCGAGGTCTCCAACGAGACCCTCGAGGTCCTCGCTCTTCGCCGTGAACTGGCTGAGCTCAGCGACCGAGCACGCCGCCGGACTCCCGCCGCGGTCGCCGAACTCCGGGCCGCTGGACTCACGGTCCGCGATGTCGCACAACTCCTCGGCGTCACACCCTCGCGGGTCTCCCAGATCGAGAAGCACAACCACTTGGCGAACTCCGCCTGAGGCCCGGAGACTCCGGGGCCCGCCCGGCGGGCTCGGCGTCGACCGATGGTGCCGGTCGGTGCGGCGCGGCAGTTCGGGCCGCACCTTGTCGAACCTGCTCGCGGGGACCTGCTCGCGGGGATGGCTACTCGATGTCGATCTCCAGCGGCGCGCAGACCGGAACGTCGGTGGCGCACACGCGACAACTGCCGAGCCCGGCGATGTCGGGGATCTCGATCAGATCTGGACCCGGACCGTCGACCCCGATGTCATCCCAGCCGCGGCCGTCCTCCTCAGGCCAGGTGACCTCGATCACCTCGCCTGGGCGGGCGACGTCGGCCGACAGGACGATGCGGTCCGGGGCGAAGGTGGCATCCTCGCGCAACGGCTCGACCGGCGGCGGCCCGGGGTCCTGTTCGATGTGCACGTCGACGACCACGCCGTCCTCGACGGCGACGTTCATACGACCAGGCCACAGGTCCATCTCGAGGTCGAAGTCCTCCCCGTCAATCTGGACGATGCGCACGTCCGGCAGGTCCTTGACCTCGTCGATGCTGCGTTCCAGCAGTCCGGATGGCTGAAGCCTCCCGAAGACCCCACTGCCGGAACCCAGGCACCAGGAAGAAACGCCCGTTGGAGCTACCCGGCGGGGGACGCCATCACCGTGACTCTGGTGGTAGTCAGGTGCACGCAGAGTCGCCGACGCCCGCACTACGGTCGTTGGCGAGGTTGTCAACGGGGTGGCATGCCCGACGAAGCCGGGATCTGGATCGTTGGCCTCGTGCTGCTCCTGGCGGGCGCGGTACTGCTCGTCGTGGGGCGCAAGCAGAGGGCGGGAACGCTGCGACGGAACCGACTGGTCGGGCTTCGCACGCCGCAGACGCTGCGCAGCGATGCGGCCTGGTACGCGGCGCACGAGGGGACGGCGGGACTGGTGGCCACGGCGGGCATGGTCCAGATCCTGGCCGGAACCGCCATGCTGATCCTGCAGCCGACGGGCGATGGCGCGAT
>SKJO01000508.1 GCA_007121975.1 Nitriliruptoraceae bacterium
AGTTCCAGACCCCCGAGCAGGTCGCCGACGCCGCCCGCTTCCTCGCCTCGGACGAGGCCGCCTACATGACCGGCGCGACGCTGCTGGTCGACGGGGGCTGCTCGCTGTTCCGGTTCGACGCCTCATGAACCTCGACGTCGAGGTGGCGCTGACCCCTCCGGCGACCCCGCCCACCCCGGACTGGCTGGCCGCGGCGCTCGACGCGCGCATCGCCGACGGCCGGCTGCCACCGGGCACCAGGCTGCCCTCGCAGCGCGAGCTGGCCACCAGCGTCGGGTTGAGCCGGCCCATGGTGCGCGAGGCGATCAGCCGGCTGGTCGAACGTGGCAGCGTCGAGGTGCATCCCGGTCGCGGCGCGTTCGTGCGGCAGGTACGGCCCGAGGATGCCCAGCGCCCGCTGGACCGCATCTACCGGCGCCAGGCGGTCACCGCGCGCTCGTTGGTGGAGGCCCGCACGATGCTCGAGGGCGAGGCGGCTGCCCTCGCCGCACAGCGGGCGACCAGCGATGACCTGGTCCGGTTGCGCCACCACCTCGACGTCTTCGACGCGGCCGCGACCACCTCCGAGCGCGCACGCGCGGACCTCGCCTTCCACGCCGCGATGGTCGACGCCGCGCACAACCCGGTGATCGCCACGATGTTCGCCTCGATCCGGCGCTTCGTCTGGCAGCAGCTGCTGCGCAGCCTCGACGACCCGGACGTGTCGCGCGCTGGTGTCCCCCACCACCGTGAGGTGTACGCGGCGATCGAACGGGGCGATGCGATGGCCGCCCGCAACGCAGCGGCCGGGCACATGGAGGTGGCACTGCGGTGGTACGGCGACGACCTCGACCTGCCGATCGTCGAGCTCACCGACCACCCGGTCATCGACCCGCAGGCAGCCGCCGAGGATCCGTGACCGGCACCGCGCGCGCCGACTCGACCGGGCCCTCTGCGACGGCGTCGCCGCCAACCGGCATCGACTACGATGTCCCGCTGCTCCCGCCAGGACCGCCACATGACCACGCCCTCCCGCACCGCCCCACTGGCGGCACGGCTGGGTCCGAGCGCCACGATCGGGGCGTCGAGCACCGCGTTGGCCACGACGATGGTCCCGGTGTTCCTCGTCGGTGCGCTGTCCGCCGTGATCGGTGCGGACCTCGGGTTCGATGAGGCGACCACCGGGATCATCGTCACCGGCTTCTACCTCGCCGCGGCGGTCCTGGCCATCCCGCTGGGCTCGCTGACCGAGCGCATCGGGGCCGGGCGGGCGATGCGCAGCGGCGTGTTGCTCAGCGCAGCCGGGTGCGCGGTGGCGGCGACCCTGGTGAACTCGGCGTGGCAGCTGGGACTGCTGATGGTGGTGCTCGGGGCGACGCTGCCGATGGTGGACACCGGGGCCGCACGCGCCTTCACCACGACCGTGCCCTCAGATCGTCGCGGCATCGCGTTCGGCATCAAGGAGGCGAGCGTGCCGCTGGCCTCCCTGCTGGCCGGGCTCGCCGTCCCGCTGTTGGCGACCACGGTCGGCTGGCGCGTGGCGTTCCTCGGCGGCGTGCTGGTCGGCCCACTGGCGGTGGTCTCGCTGCGCCTCGCGGTGCCCGCCGAGCTGCGCCGGGGTGTCGAAGAAGCTGGCGCTCGTGGCGGCACGGGCAGGACTCGTTCGGCGCCCAACGATGGGCGCGCACCCGGCTCACGCACGGTGCCCTCACGCCCCCGGCTGCGTCCCGCGGTCCGGCTGCTGGCCGCCAGCTTCGCGCTGTCGGGTGCCGGTGCGGCCGCCGTGGTGACGTTCCTGGTCCCGGCTGCCACGGCCGGCGGGATGTCCAGCGCCAACGCCGGGCTCACGCTGGCCATCGCCAGCGCGGGTGGCATCGTCGCGCGGCTTGCGGCCGGGGTGATCGCCGACCGCCGTCCATCGACGCTCGGGCCCGTGCTGGTGCTCGCGATGCTCGCTGGCGCGGTGGGCACCGCAGCGCTCGCGTCGGAACCCCCGGGCGTGGCCTTCGTCATCGTCGCGCTGGTGACGCTGACCGCCGGCTGGGGGTGGACCGGACTGGGGTTCGCGGCGCTGACCCAGGTGGTGCCCCACGCGCCGGCGACCGCTGCCGGGGCGGGCATCCTGGGCCTGGCCCTGGGTGGGACCCTGGGGCCCACGCTGTTCGGTCAGTTGGCGGCACGTGGGTCGTACTCGCTGGCGTGGACCGTGATCGCGGCCGTGTTCCTCGCCGGAACCCTGTGCGCCTACGCGGGGCTGCGCCTGGACCGGTTCATGGCCACCGACTGACGCGCCCCGCGACCGAGCGCTCAGCGCGACGACACCTCCGGGTGCCATGGGGCGTGGCCGGCGACGGGGTAGCCCGCCTGCTCCCAGGCGTCGAAGCCTCCGGCCAGCCGGGCGACCTCGCGGTAGCCCAGCCGCATGAGGGTCTCGACCGCCTCGTTCGTGCGCGCGCCACCCCCATCCGACGGGACGACGATGGTCAACTGCTGGGGGTCGAGCCGCGGGTGATGCCCGCCGCGCGAGGGATCGGCCTGCGCGTCGAGAACGTCGGCCGGCACGTGGACTGCTCCGGCGATCCAGCCCTGCTCGGCCACCTGCTCGAGCGTCCGGACGTCGAGGACGGTCGCGTCCTGTGCCAGCAGGTGGGCCTCGACCTCGGCCGGGCTGAACTCGCGAACCGCGGCGCTGGTCCGGTGGGGTGCGTGGTGCGTCATCTGGGCCATGGGGTCTGCCTCCTCGATGTGGGGTCGACCAGAAGGCGGAAGGATCCGTGTCACACCGGGAACACCGCCGGAC
>SKJO01000180.1 GCA_007121975.1 Nitriliruptoraceae bacterium
GCATCGCCTTGCGCCGCAGCACCTGCCCGACCTCTTCGAACCCGGTCAGCACCAACTCGTCGACCGACATCAGCCTCTCCCACACCATCCCGACATCCGACGTCAGAACCATAACCACTACAGCGCGATGGCGCCAGCCTTACCCCAGGGGAGATTCTCTGGCGACGGTAACTGTCTAGCGACTATTGTCGCGCATCATCGAACGGGAGGACGGGAGCATGGCACGGGTGTTGGTGACCGGAGCGGCCTCAGGCATCGGGGCCGAGACCTGCGAGCGTTTGCGCGCCGAGGGCTGGGAGGTGATCGCTGCCGACCGCACCGAAGCGGCTGGCGTGATGACGCTGGACGTCGCCGAGGAGCAGGACTGGCAACGCGTCGTTGCGGATGCCTGGCCGTTGGACGGACTGGTCAACGGTGCCGGGGTGCGTAGCCGGGTGCCGCTGATCGAGATGTCCGTGGAGGAGTTCGACCGCCTGCACGCCATCCACACCCGGGGGTCATTCCTCGGGATCCGTGAGGTGGCCCGCCGCTGGATCGATGAACAGCGTTCGGGTGCGGTGATCAACATCGCCTCGGTCGTGGCGACCCACGCCGTGCCGGGACAGGTGCACTACGTGTCCTCCAAGACGGCGGTGGCTGGTCTGACCCGTGGCGCCGCAGCCGAACTCGCCCCCCACGGCATCCGCATCAACGCCATCGCACCCGGCGTGATTCGCACGCCCATGACCGCCGATCGCCTCGGCGACCCCGAGCAGCGCGCCTGGCTGGAGCGGCGGGTGCCGGCCCAACGGGTCGGAGAACCAGGCGACATCGCGGCCGCCGTCCAGTGGCTGCTGTCGGAGGGCGCCGGCTATGTCAACGGCGTCGTGCTCCCCGTGGACGGCGGCTGGACCGCGACATGAGATCACCCCGCGAGGTCGTCGCCGATCACCTCGAGGCCGTCCGCCGACTGGACGTGGGCGGCATGGCCGCCGACTACGCCCCCGACGCGGTGCTGGCGCGGGGCGCGGACCGCCACCAGGGCCGCATGGCCATCGCCGCCTACTTCGCCCAGGTCCCGGAGCGGCTCGCCGGAGGCCGCGTCGAGGTGGAGATCGTCGCGGTGCAGGGCGAGGCGGTCGAGGTCCGCTGGCGGATCGTCGGCGGACCGGGTGATGCCGCGAGCGGTCGCGATCACCTGCGGGTGTCCGGCGGCGAGATCATCGAACAGACCGTCGAGTTCGACGGTGAGGATTTCTGACCCCCGACCAGGAGCAGGACCCGTGACGTTCATCGAGGGCTACCACGTCGGCATCGTCGTTGCCGACCTCGACGCCAGCTGCCAGGAGTTCTCCGACCTCCTCGGGGTGCGTTTCGCCGAGCAGCAGCGGCGCGATCTGCCGGTGACCACCGCCGAGGGGCCCGTGCAGGCCCGGTTCCGGTTCACCTACTCGCTGCCGACCAGCGGGCCGGCCCTCATCGAGTTGATCGAGGGCCCGGAGGGCTCGCCGTGGTGGCCGGGTGAGGGGGTGGCGGCCGCGCTGCACCACGTCGGGTTCTGGGACGACGAGTTGCCGGCCACTTCCCAGCAGCTCGACGCGGCCGGAGTGCCGCGCGAGGCGGCGGTGCTCGACGACCAGGGCCGGGCACGCGGCTTCGCCTACCACCAGCTGCGCCACGGCCCGCGCATCGAGCTGGTCGATGCCGCCCGCCGCCCGAGCTTCAACGCCTGGCTGGCGGGCGGCAGCTTCCCGCAGGGCTGAACTCGTCCTGCCGCCTGGCGGCGGCGCGGACCGGCGGGTCAGGAACCCGCCTCGAGCGCATGCGCCACGGTGCGTTGCCCGAAGCACAGCGCCTCGGAGATGTTGCTGCCATCCGCCGGGTAGAGCAGCCCCGAGGCCTGACCGAGTTCACCCGCCCCGTACAGCCCCGGGATCACCGCCCCGAACACGTCGAGTATGCGTCCGTGCTCATCGCGGCGGGGGCCGCCGGTGGTGTTGGAGCCGCCCGGCCACAGCGGCATGCAGTAGTAGGGCGGTCCTTCGAGCGGCACCAGGGTGTCGGCGGGACGTCCCAGTGGGTCCTGCCCCTCGGCGCAGGCCCGGTTGTAGGCCGCGATGCTCTCTTGCGCGGCCTCAGGGTCCTCGACGCCGGCGGCCTGCGCGGCCTCGGCGGGGGTGTCGCCGACCGCGATCCAGCCCCGCTCGATCTCCGCGGTGTTGTCGGGGCTCCAGGTGTAGCGACCCACCGCGCAGGCGCCGATGTGGGTGTAGGTCAGCGGGCCGGCGGTGCGCCGACGGTCATCGAAGAACCAGTAGCAGGGGTTGCGCGGGTAGCGACCGGCATCCGCATCGAAGGCGAGCAGGTCGTAGTAGAAGCCGTGAAGGAGGCGTGCCTGCGGCTCCTCGTCGGTGAAGCGCCGTCCCGACCGGTCGGTGATCACGTAGCCGGGAGGGTCGATGTTGATGATGAAGCCCTGCGGGGTGCCGTCGTCGAGCTCGACGTGGGCGATCGCGCGACCGATCATCTGGTTCATGTGCCACAGGTCCGCACCGACGTCCTGGGCCATGCGCACCCCGTCGCCGGTGTTGCCCGGGTTGCCGTAGAAGTGCACCGGGTAGGTGCGCAGGTGATCGCGCTTGAGGTCCTCGTCGAACTCGTAGCCCCCGCAGCTCAGCACCACCCCGGCGCGGGCGAGCACCACCTCACTGCCGCCCTCGGGGGTGGTGACCTCCACGCCGACGACCCGGTCGCCGTCGCGCACCAACTGGCGGGCCGGCCGCGACCATCGGATCTCGA
>SKJO01000266.1 GCA_007121975.1 Nitriliruptoraceae bacterium
CGGCCGCGACCTGGGTGGACGTCGCCTCCGGCAACGACGTGACCTGCCTGCTCGACGAGCAGGGCAGCGTCTTCTGCTGGGGCTCCGAGACCAACGGCGGCGTCGCCCCCGACGGCATGCCTCCCCTCAACCGCATCACCGGCGGCGAGAACCACGTCTGCGGGCTGACCGCCCAGGGCGACGCCTACTGCTGGGGCAACCCCGGCCACAACCGACTGGTGCCCGCCGGCGGGCCCTTCACCCAGATCCACGCCGGCACCGGCCACACCTGCGGGGTGACCCCCGAGGGCTACGTGCGCTGCTGGGGAACCAACATCCGGGGCAGCAGCCACCTCGACGTCCCCGACGGGCTGCGAGCCCAGAGCACCGGCGCCGCCGCCGGGCTGTACAGCTCCTGCGCGCTGACCACCGACGGCCGGGCCGTGTGCTGGCGCGACGAAGGCTTCAGCAGCCTGGTCGGCTTCGAACCCCCCGGAGCGCCGTTCGGACCCGGATGACGAGCCCCGCTCCCCGTCGCTCAGTCCGGCGCCGAGGTGTCGATGAAGACGAAGCGCACCTGCGCGACCGCGACCACCGTGCCCGCCGCGTCGGTGACCTGCACCTCGACCTCCACCCGGGGGCGGCGGCGCTGCTCGAGGTCGGACAGAGCCGCAGCCACGGCCTGCTCGCCGACCTCGGCGGTGGCCAACAGGTCACCCCGGGCCGGCGCGGCGTAGCGCACCTCGAGCCGCCCGACCACCGGCACCAGCCCCTGCTCGAGCAGCACCGCCAGACGGCTGGAGGCGGCCATGGCACCGGCGAGCTCGACCGGCGCGAGCTCGGCGATGGCATGCACGCTGCCCACGTGGTTGGCGAGCCGGTCGTTGGCCGGCAGGCGGGTCACGCACCGGCCCACCTCGAGCTCCTCGACGCCGACGTCGAGGTGGCGGTTGAAGGCCAGCTGCTCGCCGAGCGCCCGCAGCCCCGCCAGCAGCTCGGCGCTCGCGGACGGGCCGGTGGCGGCCTGCTCGGACATCACGGTGCCTTCCTGCACGGATCGACCTCGACGTCGTGTGGACGGTAGCGCCCGCGTCGGAGATCACTACCCTCAGCAGGCGGAGGTGGTTTGTTCATGCCCGGATCACGTCAACGTCCCCTGCTCGTCGTCGCCAACCGTCTGCCCGTCTCGCGCGGTCCCGAGGGCTGGCGCGCATCCGCCGGCGGCCTGGTCACCGCCATGCGTCCGGTCATGGACCGGGTCGGTGGCGCCTGGGTCGGCTGGGACGACGACCCCGAGGGCGTCCCCAGCCGGGTCGACGACTTCGCCTGCGACCTGCACCCCGTCCGGCTCAGCGACGAGGAGGTCGCCGGCTTCTACCACGGCTTCGCCAACCGCACGGTGTGGCCGTTGTTCCACGACCTGGTGGCCGAGCCGGTCATCGACCGGGCCTGGTGGCGCTGCTACCAGGAGGTCAACCACCGGTTCACCCAGGCCACCGTCGAGGCTGCCGGTCAGCAGGAGCAGACCCCGCTGATCTGGGTCCACGACTATCACCTGATGCTCGCGCCACGGATGCTGCGCACCGAGCTGCCCGACGCCCCGATCGGCTTCTTCCTGCACGTGCCCTTCCCTCCACCCGAGCTGCTGGGCCGGCTGCCCTGGCGCGACGAGGTGCTGCAGGGGCTGCTGGCTGCCGACGCGGTCGGGTTCCACACCGTGCGCTACCGAGACAACTTCGTGCGGTCGGTCCAGCAGACCTTCCACGGCGTCAACGCGCTCGGCGACCGGCTGGTGCTGCCCGACGGCCGGCAGGTGCGGGCGGTGGCCCACCCGATCTCGATCGACGCCCAGGAGTTCGCCGAGCTCGCCCGCAGCGAGGAGACCCAGCGCGAGCTCGAGGAGATCAGCGAGCAGTTCGCCGGTCGCCGGGTGTTCCTCGGGGTGGACCGGCTCGACTACACCAAGGGGATCCGCCACCGGCTGCAGTCCATCGAGCTGCTGCTCGAACGCAACCCGGAGCTGCGCAGCGAGTTCGCCTTCGTGCAGGTGGCCGTGCCCAGCCGCGACGACGTCGAGGAGTACCGCGACCTGCGCACCCAGGTCGAGACCGAGGTCGGCCGGATCAACGGGCGGTTCACCGAGCCCGGCCACGACGTGCCGGTTCACTACCTGTACCGCGGGGTGAGCCGCGAGAAGCTCGCCGCCTACTACCGCCTGGCCGACGTGATGTGCGTCACCCCGCTCAAGGACGGGATGAACCTGGTCGCCAAGGAGTTCGTGACGGTGCAGGCGGCCACCGGCGGTGACGGCGTGCTGCTGCTGTCGGAGTTCGCCGGCACGGCGCTGGAGTTCGGCACCGACGTCGTACGCTGCAACCCGTTCGACGTGGAGGGCATGAGCCTGCTCATGGAGGCCACGCTCGGGCTCGACCCGGCCGACCGCCGTGCGCGTATCCGGCGCATGGCCGAGGCCGTGCGGGAGGCCGATGTCTTCCGCTGGGTCGAGGAGGAGCTCGACGCCGTGGAGCGCAGCCACCTGCTGCCCTGAGCCGACCCCACCGGGGGGCCCATCGTGGGACGACCCGATCTGGCCAGCCGCACCCGCGGCCTGCTGCTGCGCATCGATGCCGGGCTGCGCCCCGGCGTGCGCCGCAGCCTGGTGCTCGCAACCGGCTTCGCCCTGCCCGTGCTGCTGCACGCCGCGCTCGGTGACCCCCGCATCGCCTGGCTCGCCGCGCCGGTCGCGGTCCTGGCCGGGATGACCGCGGGAGCGCGCACGGCGATGACGATGGCGGC
>SKJO01000173.1 GCA_007121975.1 Nitriliruptoraceae bacterium
CCCCACAAGGTTCGGCAGCCGTCGGTGACCACCCCACCACCGGCTCGCGCCATCCGACCCCCGCCCGCACCGCCGGACCCCGGCCGCCTGCCGAGTCCGCTCCCCCACCCCACTGCGGGACGTTCGACACCGCGGAGCTGACTCGGGGTCCGACCCGTACGCCCGTACCGGGGTCGGGACCTCTGGCCTTGACGCGTATGCCGGCGGTCTGCTGAGATGGGCGGTGCACCACACCGAGAGCCTGATGCAGGGGAAGCCGGTCGGATTCCGGCGCTGACCCGCAACCGTAGGTCGCCCACGGCGCACGCGCCGTGGCCCGCGACGAGCCGGGATACCAGCACGGGCGAGCGGCTCCATATCCGTCGAGGTCTGCGGGGCGGAGCCCGGGCGACAACGTCCGAGCCGAGCCCCCCGTGACGCCCAAGTGGCGTCGGGGGGCTTGTTCGTGCCTTGAGCTTCCGGGACCGTCACGGAGCGCACGAGAGGCATCCGATTGTCCCGCTGGTTGCTGGCGGCACTCGTCGCCACCCTGTCCCTGTCCATCACCGCACCCGCCGTGGCTGGGCACGGCACCACCACCGACCCGGCCCGGGCCGCCGCGGGCTGGCTCGCCGGCGAACTCGTCGACGGTGAGCGCATCGTCAACGAGCAGTTCGGCTTCGACGACGCCGGGCTGACCGCCGACGTCGTGCTCGCACTGGCCAGCGCCGGTGTGGCAGCCGACACCATCACCTCCGCCACCGACTGGCTGGTCAGCGCCGCGGCCGACTACACCGGCCCCGCCATGGACGGCGTGTTCGCCGGCGCCACGGCCAAACTCGCGCTGGTGCTCCACGTCACTGAACGTGATGCCCGCCAGGTCGGCGGGCTCGACCTGGTCGCCCAGCTGCTCGACCGTGAACAGGCCGACGGTCGCTTCACCGACGATTCGGAGTTCGGGGACTTCTCCTCGACCCTGACCCAGGCGCTGGCCGTACTCGCCCTGACCCGGATCGACGGGGTCGAACCCTCGCAGGCGGCCGTCGACTTCCTGCTCGACCAGAGCTGCGAGGACGGCGGCTTCCGCTTCGACCCCGACGCCGAGGACTGCACCAGCGCCGTGGACACCACCAGCTTCGCCGTGCAGGCGCTCAGCGCGCTCGGCGGGGAGACGGCGGCCGCCGACATCAGTGACGCCGCCGACTGGCTCGAGAGCGTCCAGACCGACTCCGGGGGCTTCACCGACGCCGCTGCCGGCGACGACCCGCCACCGGCCAACGCCAACTCGACCGGACTGGCCGCGGTGGCGCTCGCGATCGCCCAGCGTCCCGACGCGGTGGCTGCTGCCCGCGAGTCGCTGACCGCGCTGCAGGACGGCTGCGACGGCGATCAGCCGGGCTCGATCCGCTTCGACGAACTCGACGGCGGGGACCGCGACCGAGCCACCAGCCAGGCGATCCTCGGGCTGACCGGGATCGGCCTCGACGCCGTCAGCGCCTCGGGCGCCAGCACGAGCGTGCCCGTGTTCGACTGCGATGCCATCCCCACCGACTGCGAGCTGCCCTTCGATGACGTCGATCCCGGCAACGTGCACGCCGCAGCCATCTGCGAGCTCGCCGAGGCCGGCATCATCAGCGGCTTCACCTCCGACCGCTTCGCGCCCGAGCGCGACCTGACCCGCGCGCAGGCGGCCAGCCTGCTCGCCCGCGCGCTCGACCTGCGTGACGTCGAGCCTCCGTTCACCGACGTCGACGCCGGCGACGTGCACGCCGGAGCGATCGGTGCGGTCGTCGACGCCGGGATCGCGGCGGGTACCAGCGCCACCACCTTCGATCCTGCCGGGCTGCTGCGCCGCGACCAGCTCGCCACGCTGCTCGCCAACCTCGCCGGGCTCGACCCGGTGACCGGGTCGGTGTTCGATGACGTGCCCGACGCCAACGTACACCGCGAGCGGATCAACGCGGTGGCCGAGGCCGGGATCACCACCGGGGTCACCCCAACCACCTTCGCGCCGTCCCGCACGGTGACCCGCGCACAGATGGCCTCCTTCCTGTCCCGCACGCTCGAGGACCTCGAGTCGACCTCGTGATCCCGACCCACGGCCCGCCCCGTCCCCGTCGCGGGGCGGGGTCGGCCGTGGCCGTGCTGCTGGCACTGGCGGCCCTCCTGGCGCCGGTGGGAACGACCGGTCCCGCCGGCGCCGAGGCCGCGGACTGCGACGGGGTGTGGGTGGTGGTCGACGCGTCCGCGCTCGGCGGGCCCGTGACCACGACCTGTGCGCCCGGGACGCCCAGCACCGGGCTCGACGCGCTGGAGCGCGCCGGACACGCCTACGCCTTCGTGCCGCGACAGCCCGGGTTCGTGTGCACGATCGACCGCCGGCCCGACCCCTGCAACGGGGCTCCTGCCGACGCCTACTGGTCGTACTGGCATGCGCCCTCCGGCGGGACGTGGACCTACGCGACCCGTGGCGCCGGTAGCCGCACCCCCGAGCCCGGCAGCGTCGAGGGGTGGGCGTTCGGCCCAGGTTCGCCCCCGTCACCTGCTCCCCCGTCACCTGCTCCCCCGGCGCCGGTCGCACCACAGCCCGACCCCGAACCCGAACCCGATCCTGAGCCGGCGCCCGAGCCCGAGAACGAACCCGAACCGGCACCCGAACCGGCACCCGAACCCGAACCCGAACCGGAACCCGCACCCCGCGAGGAGCGGCCCACGACCGACGACGCCCCGGACGCCACGACCGACGCGCCGGCCGAAGCACGCACCGGTGCCCCCGATGAAGCTGGCGA
>SKJO01000394.1 GCA_007121975.1 Nitriliruptoraceae bacterium
GAAGCTCCAAGGCGCACTCCCTGGCCGGACTGGGGTTCGAACGGACGCGGGGCAGCGCGGCGGCAACGGAGCGCGGCGGCAACGGAGCGCGGCGGCAACGGAGCGCGGCGGCAACGGATCGCAGCGGCAACGGATCGCAGCGGCAACGGATCGCAGCGATCCGGCCCGGCTGCCGAACCTGATGGGGGTTCGGCAGCCGTCGCTCACCTCCCTGCCCCGACCCGCACCCGACAGCGACGGACGGGCGTCCGACACCCGGCCGGGTCAGTAGGCTCCGCGACGATCCCGGTCCGAGACGACCACGGTCCACCACCCCCCAGGAGGCAGCATGTCGGTGCACGAGGGCTACCGCCAGCGACTGGTCGAGGCCGCCGAGGCCATCCGCCTGGTCCGCGACGGGGACACGATCGTGGTCCCCATCGCCGCCGGCGAACCCCCGGCGCTGCTCGAAGCGCTCTCCGAGCAGCGGCGCACCCTGCGCGGGGTCACCGTGTTCCAGATGCTGCCGCTGCGAACCCCCGCCTACCTCGACCCGGACACCGCCGAGCACGTGCGCCACGTCTCGCCGTTCCTCGGCGGACCGAGCCGACCCGGCGTGGCCGAAGGGTGGGCCGAGTACAGCCCGGCGTACTTCTCCGAGATCCCCGACCTCATCCGCCGCGGCCTGCAACCCTGCGATGTGGTCTTCGCCCAGTGCTCGCCGATGGACGACTACGGCTACTTCTGCCTCGGGCTGTCCCCCGACTACACGATGGCCGCGATCAGCCAGGCCCGGGCCGTGGTGCTCGAGGTCAACGAGCAGGTGCCGTTCACGTTCGGCAACTGCCACGTGCACCTCTCGCAGGTCACCGCGGTGGTCGAGGGCGACCAGCCGCTGCTCGAGTTGCCGGCAGCCACGGTCGGACCGGTCGAGCAGGCCATCGGCGGCTACGTCAGCGAGATGATCCCCGACGGCGCGACCCTGCAGATCGGCATTGGCGCGATCCCCGACGCGGTCGTGCAGCAACTGTCGGACAAGACCGACCTCGGCGTGCACACCGAGATGTTCGGTGACGGGATCCTGACCCTGCTCGAGGCCGGGGTGGTCACCAACCGACGCAAGGCCCTGCGCAACGGCAAGATGATCGCGACCTTCGCTCTGGGTTCGTCGCGGCTGTACCGCTTCATGCACCGCAACCCGGTGTTGCAGATGCACCCGGTCGACTTCACCAACGACCCGTTCCTCGCGGGGCAGAACGACCGGCTGCACTCGATCAACGGGGCGCTGCAGGTCGACCTGATCGGCCAGTGCGGCTCGGAGAGCCTCGGCCACCGTCCCTACTCGGGCACCGGTGGGCAGGTCGACTTCGTGCGGGCCGCCAACCGCTCCAAGGACGGCAAGTCCTTCATCGTGCTGCCCTCCACCGCCAAGGGCGGGACCGTGTCCCGCATCTCGCCAACGCTCAGCCCCGGAACCCACGTCACCACCAGCAAGAACGACGTGAACTACGTGGTCACCGAGTACGGCGTGGCGCAACTGCGCGGGCGCAGTACCCGCCAGCGGGCACGGGCGCTGATCGCCATCGCCCACCCCGACTTCCGCGCGGAGTTGACCGAGGCCGCCGAGCAGATGCGCCTGGCCTGAGTCCGGCGCCCGAGCGACCGCCACCAGCGCGGGGAGGTGCGCGCGCGGACCCGACCTACAGCGCGGAGGAGAAGTAGGCGCTGACCGCCGACACCCACACGTCGGTGGCCCCGGCCTCCACCAGGCTGGCCAGCGACTCGGACACCGCCGAGCGCGGGACCAGGGCGATCGCGCGGAAGCCGCCGTCCTCGGTGACGGACGCTCGGGCGATGCGCGACTCGGGAGACAGGATGGTCGCGACGTCCATCGGGTTGCTGGCGATGATGTGCACCTGGACGTAGGTGCTGGCGCGCACCGCGCCGCGCAGCAACTCAGCCAGCGTGCGCAGCTTGCGCGCCTTCCAATGGGTGTCGTCGAACACCGACCGGTTGGCGATGAACTGGTTGCGCGACACGAAGATCTCGGCGACCTCGCGCAGCTGGTTGGACTTCAGCGAGGCGCCGGTCTCGGTGGCTTCGATGATGGCATCGGCGAACGTGCCCGCCTTGGCCTCGGTCGCCCCCCAGGAGAACTCCACCCGGGCATCGATGCCGCTGCGGGCCAGCCACATCCGCGACACCCCGACCAGCTCGGTGGAGATCACGAACTCCTCGCCGGCGGCGCGCTTGTGCTCACAGGCGTCACGCAGGTCGTCGACGGTGCGCACCGGGTTGGCGTCGGGCACAGCCAGCACCCAGCGGATCGGTCGGGTGCTCTGCCGCGCGTAGGGCAGCTCGGCGAGCGTGACGATGTGGGGCAGCACGCCCTGCTCGACGATCCAGTCCTTGCCCGACAGCCCGGCGTCGATCCGGCCGGAGCCGACGTAGACCGGAATCTCCTGGGGCTTGAGCAGCACCGGTCGGATCTGGGCGTCGTTGGAGGACAGCCACAGGTCACGGCTCGACCCGCCGAAGGACAGCCCGACCCGCTCGAAGGCGGCCAGCGTCGACTCCTGGAGGCTGCCCTTGGGGATCCCGAGGGTGACGACGGTGTCGCTCATCGTCCGGAGTCACCGTCGTCGAGCAGCTCCTGCACCGCCGCGGGCAGCTGCTCACGGGTGCAGCTGAACTGCCCGGTCTGTCCCGCCTGGCGGTAGGCCTCGCGGTCGGCGATGTCGGCGCGCTGTTCGCTGCCCGCGCGCAGGTCCTTGACC